>CAKZUM010000466.1 GCA_937921525.1 uncultured Saprospiraceae bacterium | reverse complement strand
ATCTTTCCTTGTTCCTTCATACTAATGACGACAGGAATAGAACCAGGAATATCAATAACTGAAAATAAAATTAGTGAGACGGAGAGTATTTCTTTAGGATCCATATTTTTTTTTAATGGTAAAATGTAAATGGTCAATGGTAAATGATAAATGGTAAATATTACTAGATGTTGACGCATTTCGTAGTCAACATTTAGTGATTTACCATTCACCATTTACCATTTACCATTCACCATTCACCATTCACTCAACGCCTGCTCCCAATCCGCAATCAAATCATCAATATGTTCTAAACCAACAGAAATACGTAGTAAATTATCAGGAGTTGGGCTATTAGGCCCTTCTATAGATTTTCGATGTTCTACTAAACTTTCTACGCCACCAAGGCTAGTGGCTGTTGTAAATAGATTTAATTTTCCTGTTAGCTGCATCGCCTTTTTTGCAGAACCTTTAACCTGTACAGAGAGCATCGCACCAAAGCCAGACATTTGTTTTTTTGCTACCTTATGGTGTGGATGAGATTTTAATCCAGGGTAATTGACAGCCTCAATTTTAGGATGTTTCTCCAGATACTTTGCTAGTTTCTTAGCATTTTTAGTTTGTTGCTGTACTCGAAGATGCAATGTTTTAATCCCTCTGGTAATTAACCAACATTCAAAGGGAGAAGGAACCGCTCCTGTTAATTTCTGAATATGTTTTAACTCCTTCGCTAATTTATTATTCTTTTTCAATATTAGACAGCCTCCCAAAACATCACTATGTCCACCAAAGTATTTAGTAGTTGAGTGCATGACAATATCCGCTCCACAAGATAATGGTTGCTGTAATACGGGACTAGGCCAGGTATTATCCACGGCGCAAAGTGCCCCTACCTTATGTGCTAATTTTGCAATTGCTTTAATATCACTTACATTTAGTAATGGATTAGAAGGGGTTTCTAACCAAACTAAAGCCGTATTTTTTTTAATCGCTTTTTTTACGGCCTTTAAATCAGACATGACTACATGTGCGACTTCAATGCCCTTGGCTCCGAATACCTCTGTAGCCATCGCACTAGCGGTATAGTACACATCGTGAGGAAGTAAGAGCTGATCTCCCGGTTGTAATGTTTGAAACAAAGCCGTAATAGCGGCCATACCCGAAGAAAAAGCAATACCTATTTTACCTTTTTCCAAGGTGGCAATACTTTTTTCTAATAATTGTCGGTTAGGATTATCTATACGAGAATAAACATAGCCACTTTTGTAAGTGCCATCTGCCTCTCTATCAAAGGTGGTAGATAAAGTGATAGGCATGCTTACTGCACCATTTGTTTTATCTTTGGTATGCGTGCTTTGTATCGCAAGCGTTTGAAATTTAAGTAACTTTGGCATTTGAGTTGGCTTTAAAATTTATTTGTAAGTTAACAAGATATTCAATTAAGATTAAAAGAAAAATGGTTCTTTGACAAATCTATTGAGAAACTTTGGATCGTCGAGGTTTGTAACCTCGATGCTATATGATAATCCTACTGCATCGAAGTTACAAACTTCGACGATCCGCTACAATCACGAGATTTGTCAGAAAATCCGAAAACTTATTAAGTATTTGGGGAAATGAACGAAATATTACAATCAATACTAGACCAATTTGCAACTAATCGCATCAGCAAAGAGAACTTAATTGTCTTGCAATTAGTGATCGGAGCTATGTTGATTCTTTATTATATTGTAGGTAAGAGACTACTTACATTCTTTTATAAAAGAGGAACAATAACAGAAGTAGATAGCAAAAAACTACGGAATATTGTTCGGCTATTATTTTTTCTACTCACTTTGATAATAGCAGTAGTGGTTTTAGGCCTAAATATAGGCGTGCCAGATGAGTCCTCTACCTTAAATGTGGTCAATACTTTATTTACTGTTTTAATTATTCAAATAGCTAGGTTAGCCGATTATCTTTTTAGTAGAATATTTACAAGTTTTTATAAAGATATAGACCAAGAGGAGGAAAATACAACGAAGGATCGCTTTCAAGCAAGACCAGAACGTAAAGCCACGCAGACTTTAAAGTATGCGATTTACAACTTCGCTATAATACTGATATTAAAGAACTTCCAAATTGATTACGAGCTATTTACCTTTCAAGCTGGTGGGGCCGATTATTATTTTAGAATATCTAGCATCTTCACAGGTATTTTAATCTTATTAATCGCAAGACTAATTGTATGGGGTTTGACCCAAGTATTCCTTAGATCATATTATACGAATAGACAAGTAGATATCGGCTCTCAATATGCCATTAATCAGATAATTTCTTATATCGTTTATATTATTGCCTTTGTCATGGCTTTAGACAATATGGGCATTCAGATGACGGTATTGTGGGGGGGTATTGCCGCATTATTAGTAGGTGTCGGACTAGGATTACAACAAACTTTTAATGACCTCTTTTCTGGTATTTTACTCTTATTTGAACGAACCGTAGAGGTAGGAGATGTGGTAGAAATCAATGGTATCGTAGGAACGGTCAAAACGATTGGATTAAGAACTTCACTAATAGAGGCAAGAGATAGTGTGACGCATATTATTCCCAATTCCAAATTGGTAATGGATAATATTGTGAACTGGAATCATTATGATTCTAAAGTTCGGTTTAGTATAAGTGTAGGAGTTGCTTATGGCTCGGATACCGCTCTAGTCAAGAAACTATTACTGCAAGCCATCGTCCAACCTAAAGTATTAAAAAGACCAGCACCATCTGTTCGATTCTCCAATTTTGGAGATTCCTCTTTAGACTTTGAAGTTATGTTTTACTCTAGAGATCTAAGAGGGATCAATGATGTGAAAAGTGATGTTCGTTTTGAAATAGATCGTTTGTTTCGAGAGCATGATATTGAGATTCCGTTTCCGCAAAGAGATGTGTGGATGCGCAATCAGTCTACAGATCAATAAAAAGCACAAACTAAAAAAGCCTTACATGTACGATACATGTAAGGCCTTTTATATATTTATAAGAAATACTTACTAATTACTCACCAGATTTATCTTCTGTCGTTTCTGTAGTAGCAGTTTCTGTTAAAACTTTTTCGGCAGCAGCTTCTGCATCTGCTGCGGCAGCCTCTGCAACTGCTTCTTCTGTAGCAGGGGCAACAGCATCATCTGTTCCTACGGGAGGTGCAGTTTCTTCCTTTGCGGGAGGTGTTGCTTCTTCCGAAGGAGGTGCTAGGGCCGCTTGTGCAGCCGCTTCTTCTGCTTCTGCATCTTTCATCGCCTGAATTTGATTGACCAATAAGGCAGATTTCATAGTGAAATCATCATTATGCTCATTAAACTCTTGATAAACCATAAACATTCTAGCAGCATCCCAAGCAGCAGATCTAGGACGTAATTGCCTAGCAGCGATTGGGTGAATCCAATATTTTAGATTATTAGATTTTAGATTACCATCGTTTTGATCGTATCTTATATTCGTTGCAACGCCTAACTTATTTAAAGAAAATAAATAGTTGAATTCTTTATTTAAGGCTTTCTGCAAATCATAAACACGCATTCCTCTGAAAATAACACCAGATTTTTCACAAAGGAAAATATCTCTTTTGCCATCGAAAGTTACAATATTTCGGATATTATACTTTCTAAAATTCTTCCCGAAGAAACTCTTAATAAATCTACGAGTCGGTCGAATTCTGTTGAATGCAAAGTTTAAAGAATCTTCATCTAATGCAAATTCTTCTTTAAATGGTTTTTTTCTGCGAGTTCTTAAGTTAATGACTTGCTTAGAACGACCAATCGTATGGCCTAATTCATTTACCTTAGAGTTGACCCAAACTACATCTACATCCGCATTGATAGCTAAACTTTCAATAAAAATTCTATTAGTAGATGGATCAAAGATTAACAGAGAAATATCACTAATTGCAAAAAAGTTAGCGTAACCACCGTAGATATTACCAAACTTCAACTCTAAAAATGCAATGTTGTCTCTCATGGTTTTACTTTATTCAAAACGATGGGAAGCAGTTGTTTTATTATTTACAGCTTCTTGTGTTTATCAATTATGTATTATGTTGACGAATTTTTTCCTAATAGAGGACAGGTTTCTGTACGATTTTTACATAGGAAATGTTCAAGAAAAAGGAGTTTTTCTGATGTGATTAGTACTTAATCGGCTGATTTTCTTCATTTATTGCATATGATTTATCTAGAACTGTATCTATTTGGAGGCCCAAAGTAGATGTTTTACTGCTCAATCAGTAATAAAACGAGGTATTTCTACCGAATAGCATCTAGGAATTCGGGGTTTGCTTGTTGCAAAGTTAATAATGAAATATTACTTTTGCGGTAGTTTACAAAGAAAATATTATGATATTCATTATTAATCATCATCATCGCACTTCAATTACTCCTATTCGGAGGTGATATGGTCGTGATTTTATGAGGTACATAATATTTACAGGAAGCGGCTTATCATTGGAATAATGATAAGCCGCTTTTTGTTTTTAACCAATCAATTGATGAATAAGTTAAGAATAGCTATACAGAAGTCAGGTCGTTTAAGTGATAAATCAAAAGCGCTACTAAAAGAGTGTGGTATCCGAATACCCGTAAGTAAAAGAACATTAAAAGTAAAAGCAGCTAATTTTCCATTGGAAGTCTTGATGCTAAGAGATGATGACATTCCACAATACGTACAAGATGGGATAGCGGACTTGGGTATATTAGGGGAGAATGAAGTAGTTGAAAAAAATAAAGACATAAAGATTGCAAGAGAATTAGGATTTTCTAAATGTCGACTTTGTTTGGCGATTCCTAAAAAGGATATACCTACCTATGATATTGAAGGAATTAAATGGTTTGATGGCAAGGAAGTAGCCACATCCTATCCGAATGTTTTGAAGGAGTGTTTGAAAGATAAGGGGGTACAAGTAAAAATTCATGAGATTGGAGGGTCTGTTGAAATTGCACCAACGATTGGTCTAGCAGATGGCATTTTTGATATTGTTAGTACAGGAGCGACCTTATTAAACAATGGATTAGAAGAAGTCGAGACTTTAATGAAATCTCAGGCGGTCTTGATCGCTAATAAGGAGTTGGATGCGGATAAGCAGCAAATACTAGATGACTTACTATTTAGAATTGATGCGGTTCTAAATGCCAAGAATAGAAAATACATCATGCTAAATGCGCCAAAGAATAAGTTGGAGGAGGTCATTGCTATTTTACCAAAAGTGAAAAGTCCAACAATTATGAATTTGCAAGATGAGAATTGGGTAGCGATACATGCCGTGATGACAGAAGATGAATTTTGGAAAGTGGTACGTCCATTAGAGAAAATTGGTGCTACTGGTATTTTAAGTGTACCGATAGAAAAAATTATTCCTAGA
>CAKZUM010000465.1 GCA_937921525.1 uncultured Saprospiraceae bacterium | reverse complement strand
AATTCAATATCGGTATCATCCGAATTTAGTCTACCAAAGATAGTGGCGGTAGAGTCATTATAACAGAGTATAGAAGCGTTATCCATCAAGTCAATATCTGGTTTGTCTTGTTTATCTTCTACATGGACGGTATCTGTAGCGGTGCAACCATTTTCTGTGTTTTCTACCGTTAAAATATATTCGCCTGCTGAACTTACAACAGGGGTAAGACTATTGGCATCTGCCAATGATTGTCCATTCGAACTTTCCCAACTGTATACTCCTGATATATTGCTACTTGCTTCGATGGTAGCCGAAGGCATGGTACAATCTAGTATTAAAGAATCCGCTACTTCTATTAGTGGCAAGGCTGTATCTTCGACTACATTAATGCTATCAATCGCACTACAATTATTAGAAGAATCGACCACCATTAATTGATACCTACCTGCTGTAGTTATATCTTGTAATATTGGTGAGGTAGCAATCGTTTGACCAGATTCATCCATCCAAAAATGATAGAAAAAACTATTGGTCAATAAGGTATCACTTCTTAGATCAATACTTTCTTCTATACAGTTGATTGTTTTGTCTACTCCTAGTTCGAGGGGTGGAATTATTTGATTGTCAATAATTCGAACCGTATCACTATTACGACATTTATTTTCGGTATTAAAAATTTCCAATTGGTATAAACCTGGTGCATCGGCCATGGCAATGATCTTGTTGCTATCACCAAGAATATGTCCATCTTCTGTACTCCATTTATAGGTGAATTTCGGATCTTCTCTAGAACCACTACCGTCTAATTGGATGGTATCTTGACAATTTATAAAAGTAGAAAATCCCGGTTGCACAAAGGGCGGATTTCTATCTGCCAGAATCGTTACTTGTATACTTTGTCCGATACAGCCCGTTTCTTTTTCCGTGCCTATTGCGATATAGCCTGCGCCTTCTAATTCATCCGTTACTTCTAATATTGGAAATTCAAAAGACTCTGGTCCCACCCATTCAATGCTGACATTGGGTAAATCACTGGTGGCAGTATATCGGATAGAATTTTCTACACAATTAATAGCACCCTCTTCATCAATCGTGACTCTTGGGCGAGGCCGTTCGGTTATTTGGATGGTATCATATTCTACACATTGATTATTGGTATTGGTTACTTTTAAGGAGAATAGACCACCTAATCTGGTTGTATACATTCTTTCTTCGCCGACTACTGCACCTGTGGAATCCGACCATTCATATATATATTCTGGTCCATTAGAAGTGGCTTCTGTGCCTAGATTTAATTCCAAATCTTCATCGCCTTTACAATACAAGGTGTCTGTTCCTGCTGCTGCAATAGGGGTATCTAAAGAGGCATTTACGACAACAGAATCTGTTGCGATACAAATGGTTCTATCATTGATAACGGTCAAGTAGTAAATACCTGGCTCGCTTACATCCACCTGTTTTTTGTCTCCAACAGAGTTAGCGTTGTAAGTCCAGATATAAGAAAAATTAGCTCCTTCAGAAGAGCCTTCTCCGTCTAACTGAATATTATTAACGGCGCAATTTAAGATTTGAGTGGGGCCTGCTTCCGATGTTGGGGTAATGGTATCAATCGCAATATTTACAATCTCTGTAGTCGGGCAATTATTACTGAGGTCTGTTATTTCTAAACTATAAACACCGGGTTCGGTGATGGCTAATTCTTCTGTTACAGATAATAGGCTATCATTTTTTTGCCAACTGTAGGCCCGATCTCCAAGCACATCCGTAGTACCAAAAACATCAATACTTTGCTTGACACAAGTAAGGGTATCAAAGGGTGGTATATTAAAATTGACAATTGGGAATTTTCTAATATCTTCTACTCTGATGCTGTCTATTGTTTCACAATCATTGGAGCTATCAAACACAGAAAAATAGTAAGTACCTGATTCATTGGCTTGTACAGAAAGACTATTCAAATCACTACTTGTTTCATATTGCCCATCTGTCGTAGACCAATTATAGGAAAAGGTATTTCCTTCAGAAGAACCTACGGCACTTAAATCACTAATGGGTGCATCACAAGTTATTGCTGCTGGTGGTGTCAAATTTACGAGAGGGGCATTTTCGTCTATTTTAACTTCCAACGAATCTGTAGTAAAACAACCATTTGTACCAATAACAGTATGGCTATAAGTTCCTATTTTTTCGGCAAAAAATTCATTAGAACGAATAGTGTCGCTATCTGGTGTGACCCATAATAATTGGCTATTTAGTGAACTCGTAATAGCCGTCAAATTAATACCACTTACAGAACAGGTGAGTGTGGTATCTGTCGGAATGTCTAGATCAGGCGCTTGCAAACTATCCACCACGACCACTAATTCAGAATTGGTACAACCATTGGGCGCCAATGCTTCTACTTCATAATTGCCGGGGATGTTAACTTGAATCTGTTCACCAATCAAATCATTCGGCAGCGCATCACTTGACCAAGTAATTACTACGCCTAAGGTATCACTTTGAGCCGATAAAGTTACTTGCCTAGCATTACAAGAAATGACATTGTCAGCCGTATTGATATTAGGACGATCCATAGATTCTGTAATACTGACAGAGTCTTTTTCCGTACATCCAGTATCCGTATTGGTGATGGTGAGTACAAAGGTGCCTCCCTTATTAATCTCTGGTTGGTAGCTGTCTTGGGCTGCTGAAAAATTTCCTCCATCATTGGCTTGCCATTCAATATCGAAGTTGGGGCCCATATCCGATTGGGAGGCATCTATTTGAAGGCTAGGATTATCACAGGTCAAGACCGTATCGCTGATGATATTGACAAGGGGTAGCACAAACGTTTCCGTAATGGTTACAGAATCTTTTTCACTACATCCATTAATTGTATTGGAAATTTCTAATACATACGTTCCTGCTCGATCAATAGTCGGGTTGGCACTAGTAGTATCTGTACCTCCTACAAATCGACCATCTACTGTTTGCCAATCGTAGACAAATTCAGGGCCGCTACTAGATGCTTCTCCTTGTAAATCGAAGGTGGGATTTTGACAACTTAGTATCGTTGTTCCCCCTGCTAATACCTCTGGAAAAACTCGCTCGTCTGAAATATTGACAGTATCAATAGTGGTACATCCATTGGCTGCTGTCGCCAAGACGGAATAGACGCCCGGCTCGGTAATCGTTAATTCTCGACTGGTCACCGAAGTGCTCAATGGATCACCTGACCAAGTGATCACAGCACTCGGTGTTTGACTGATAGCTACTGCATTTAGACTTGGCGTTTTACAGCTAATAATATCATCCATCACTTCTAAATCTGGTGCTAAAAAATCTGCAATAACCCGAATCGTATCTTTTGACACACAGCTATTTGTTTCATTAGTAACGGAAAGGATATACGTACCTGCTCGATCTATATTGGCATTTGTAGGAGTTGGTTTGTTAAAGACCGTTCCACTCCAATCATATATAAATTCATCTCCTTGAGAAGAATTACTTCCATCTAATTCTAGTATTTCATTGATACAATTTAAAGTGTCTTGGTCTTTAGTAATTTTAGCGATAGGAAAATTAAAATCATCTGTTACCTCCACACTCGCTTCCACACGACACTTGGTATCTTGATCTTCTACGGTTAGACTGTAGCTACCTGCCTTATCGACTATAGGGGCTAAAATATCGGAATCATTCTTGAACGCCACCCCTTGAGTTTCCCAAACATAGGAGTAGTTACCATCAGTAGAGGTGGTGGCGGTATTTAGAATTAAAGTATCTGCTGTACAATTTAATACAGGAGGTGTTTCGATAGCCACCCGTAGCGTAGCATCTCCAATGGCGGCACTCCCTGCAAACTGCAAATCAAAACCAACTCCATTATCATCTTTATTATCAACGACTAAAAAATAACGTTCTCCTGCGGTTACTGTTCTTACAGAATCAAATTTTCCTTCCACACCGAAAATACCTTCTCCATCATTACTGAGTCCTATTGCCCGATTGTTATTATTACCGCCACTAAAACATTCCACAGCACTTGTTTCACAGGCGCCTTGCAATAGATTATATCTATACCCAGCATTCCCTTTGGGAATAATCGCAAATTCTAAAGTGCCACTGGATAAGATGTCGAAGGCAAACCATTTAGATTGTGTTTCTGCTGCTTCTTCCCAGCAACTCCCGGCATCGCCTTCTTCTTTTACTAGACCTGGCCCTTTTGTTTTATCTACAGCGATTGGCGTTTTATCACATAGCTGTCTAGCCGTCCCACAATCTGCGGAGAGATCTACGGCAATCAATACTTTGCCAGGTTGACTATCTGTACCTGACAGTACTGCTTCTGCATCCTCTAATTGGGTAACTGCTATATTATTAAAATTAAATAAAGAGGAATCGCCTTCTTCTCCTAATGCTTCAAAACAAACTTGAAAAAGAACGGTGCTATCTGCTACAACTATCCCTAGGGTATCATCAGCAGGTAAAACATAATCAAATTGGATGGTCTGATTGGTCGTACCAAAATCACTGATTTTGAGGTCGGGTAGGGCGACATTATCAATGTTTTGTACAGCGACATATTTTATAATGGTAGGGTCCCAAGACATTTCCCATTGCATTTCTTTTAAAAATGCCATATTCTGTGCGAGCACATCTATACAAGGCGTTTCTATTGGAGTAATTTCCTCCGTAGAACCTTCTAATTCAAAAACACAAGGGACACCTGCTGCTGCTTCGTCCTTACAAGGATTACATTCTAGTCCTTCTTCATTACAAAATTCAATATCGAAGTCAATTAGTCTACCTGTATCATTACCTTCTGGATTAGCATCTTGTACTCTTAGCGTCCAACTACCATTGACAGGACCTGTTAAATTAGCTAAATCACCTAAGTGCGGAAAATAGGTTCCATTCCGAGTGCCAAAGAAAGCCCATTCTTGGTTGTTATCCCATGTTTGCTCCAATCCTTCATCTGGATCTGAAATATCATCATTAGGTATAAAACTTACTCTAAAATTAGTATTCTCTGTACTGGAAAACCCTTGACTTATAGGGCCAATTAACTGCACTTCATCCCCGCTAGGCGCAATTAAAAACATTAAAACGTCTCCAACTAAGTCATGCTGAAAATGTATATTTACTTTTTTTACACAGTTATCTCCACTGGCGAGATTATTGGGTCGAATGTTAAAGACATTAAAATGAAAATCTTGAACGGATATGTAAGGTTTGTTAATCGTGTCTGCAATGGCTTGGATTCCATCTTCCCCATCTTCAATGGCTCTACCACAGTCATGACAGGCTGGGCAGGTCGCTTCTTGCGACCATAAGGAAGAACTTAGTAGGAATGAAAATAGTAGTGATATAAATATGCGCCCCATATAAGGAATCTATGTAATCTTTATAAAGTTGCACACTACTGGACATTTTAAAGAGCAGAGAATAGAGAGCAGAGAGTAGAGACAGATTTCGTTTAAAAAATGACGAAATTTCGTTGTTTTCTAATCGAAATACGTCTCTA
>CAKZUM010000464.1 GCA_937921525.1 uncultured Saprospiraceae bacterium | reverse complement strand
CACTCAGATATGGCGGTAGAAGGCACAAAAGGAGGTAGTCCTACCGTACAGTCCACTATTTACGATTATCTATCAAAAAAAAAGAAAAAGCCTTATGTGGGAATGGTTCATCGGTTGGACAGGGTCACTTCAGGAGTTATTTTAATAGCAAAAAAGAAAAGTATTTTATTATTACTCAATGAAATATTTAGAGAACGTCAAATACAAAAGACATATATCGCCCTATCTGATAGTGCCCCAGCAGTATCTAAAACTTTATTAGAACATCATCTGCTGCAAGATAAAGAAGAAAGAAAGGCTATTTTGTTTGATACCCCACAAGCAAAATCAAAGGCTTGCCGACTTCGATATGAGTACATTCAATCTTCTGATATGGGCTATCACTTGATAAAAATTGCGCTTTTAACAGGAAAATACCATCAGATAAGAGCTCAACTTGCTAGTATTGGCTGTCCAATCGTTGGAGATGAGAAATATGGTAGTAAAGCAGCTTATTATAAAAGAGCTATTGCATTGCACGCATGGCAATTACAGTTTATGGACCCCATTACCAAAAAAACTATTTTACTAAAAGCTGCCCCTCCAATTGATCCTTTTTGGAATGATTTTAAAGAAATATTATAATAAATTTAAATTTTTCTTGCGGTTTTATTTACTTTGCTGCACAACTGCGTAGAATTATTTCTCTATTAAGCCCCCTACAAAAACCCTAACAGATTAAAAGATATACATGAAGTCGGATACGGTACACTCAGAAATTACTCCTACCACGATAAATGGCATGTTTTGGGCTCATTTATTTGTGACCTCTCTAGCTTGGATTGGCCCCTTTTTATTTTGGTGGCCGCTTATGATTTTTGCTTATTGTATGGTGCAATTACAATATAAATTGCTCAATAAGTGTATCATGAATGAGGGCCATGCTCTGAAAGAAGAAAACAACAATACTTTTTATCATTTCTTACTCACAAAGATGGGCTTTAAATTGGAGAAAAGATTAGTGAAATTTGTAGTCAGAAAGCGACTCAATATTTTTTTAGGCTTATTTGTCATCCTTTGGCAGGTCGTCCTTGGGTTTAAACCCTTACTATTTTAAAAGAATCTAGGTCCAAAATACCCACTTGTTATAAATATTTCTATTTGTAATTGACTGCATTTAAGTTTACTAAACCTTTAAGGCTTAGTAAACTTATATCTTTGTATTACATCACTTCTATATAAGCTCCACTTAGGAATGGTGAAAAAATAAACTTACAATTTATGCTGCTTCTTTTGCCGCTATTTTTAACTTTGAAAACATTATATCAACATAACTCCCGTTTTCAAAGCCAAAACTAGCAACAAAATAAGCTACCCTAAACCCGCCTGCCTGAGTCGGGCAGGTTTGTAAATCTATTTCTACACCGTTCCTTATAACTATCGAAATCAAAATTATTGATATTTAAATTTTATTGATGTGACTTTAGTCACACAGCTAAAGAAGCCGTCATAGTAAAAACAATAGGTGTAAATAACTTTGATCATATGTGATAAAAGTCACAGACCTTACTGACTTATTATTGTAACTTTCCTTTGAATTACAAGATCGGTCATTGTCTGTTTTTGAACCTGCCTGCCTGAAGGCTCGCGTGGATAGACGTGAATGTGATTAATAAAACCTAAGAATTAAAATCCCTAATTAGACTTGTTCATATACCAACTTGTTATTTGTGAACAAGTCTATTACTAAGATACACTTATACATCATGGAAAGATTAAATTTAAAAAATAAACTAAAGGAGCTATTTCCAGTTTTTGAGCAACACGAATTGGTAGAAAAAATTGTAGATAATTGTCAATATTTTAAGTTGCCTGGAGGAACAGAGCTTATGCACACGGGCAGTTATATTTCAGTTGTTCCCTTGGTTATAAGTGGTACTATTAAGGTGTTTCGAGAGGATGCAGATGGGAGAGAGATATTTTTATATTATATTAATAGAGGAGAATCTTGTGCATTGACGATGACAGCGTGTTTTAAAATGGAGAAGAGTTACATAAAAGCAAAAATTCAAGAAGACACGGAGTTTCTAGCCATACCTGTTCAATTAGTGAGGTCCTTTCATCAAAATTATCCTACTTGGTCTAAGTTTGTGTTTTCAACATTTAGTAAACGATTTGATGAAATTTTAAAAGTATTAGAAACGGTTGTTTTTCATAATATGGATGAACGTTTGGCACGGTATCTAAAAGAGAAAGCTTCGGTGATGAACGTTAAGGTTTTGTATATTTCCCACAAAGAAATTGCAGATGATCTGGTGACTTCTCGAGAAGTGATTTCTAGACTACTTAAACAAATGGAAAAGAAAGAACTACTAGAGCTCGCTAGGGGAAGAATCAAGCTAACAGGACTACATCAATTTCATGCTGTTTGAGCTATAATTTTTTTAAACCAAAACTAAAAATGAACTTACAAGAAATAGCAAAAAAAGAGACTACTACTATTGTAGATGTGAGAGAATCCTTCGAGACTTTTTTTGGGAAAGTGGATGGTGCAGTCCCGAAACCTATCTCTACTCTCTGCTCTCTACTCTCTATTCTCTGCTCTTTAAAATGTGTGACAAACAGATTCTAATTAGGTCTAATGGTATACAAATAGCCTAAGTAGTTATTCAAGTTAATAGTGTCAGGTATAATTTGGATGAGTTAAAACCGAATAGTTATGAATCTTAAGGATATTCAAAACAAAGTAGTCGAAGTCTCAGATATTCATGCTAAAAAATGTAATACTAAAAGAGACAATGACTGGTATATTTTAAAACTACAAGAAGAAATAGGAGCATTAACTCAAATTTATTTGTCTAATTCTAGCAGAGGTAGAAATAAAGGAATAGTACCAGAGCAATTGCAAAAAGACTTTGCAGATGAATTATCAGATGTTATAGGACAAGTCTTACTAATTGCTAATCATTATAATATCGATATAGAAGAAGCTTTAGAAAGAAAGTGGTTTCGTTATTTAATTTAATTAATATCCTACCATATCTTATTGAACCATTTCTTATTAGCTCAATAGCTGTATTGTCGTAACAATAACAATTCAAATGCATTGCACTTAAAATAGATTGTATTAGAAAACTATAACCAGCCTATAAAACGTTATAGATAAGTTCCTTACTTTTGGAGCTGACAATCTATATTATTTTCAATGAGATATTCTATCCTTTTTTTTCTCCTCCTTTTCTGTACAGAAGCTATAGCACAGAAGTATTCTAATGAATTCTTGGCCATTGGCATAGGTGCAAGAGCAAGAGCAATGGGGAATGCAACCATAGCAAGCACCAACTCTGTTATGGCCACGTATTGGAATCCTGCTGCATTGGGCAACTTAGATATTACGGGAATTCAAGCAGGTGCAATGCACACAGAGCAATTCGCAGGAGTAGCTAAATTTGACTACCTAGGAGTTACCTTGCCACTAAATACACCAAATAGAAGAGTAGGGGCCTCTCTTATACGATTTGGGATTGATGATATTCCAAATACCCTTAGTTTATTTGAAGAAGATGGCTCAATTAATTACGATAATATTGTGCCCTTCTCTGCGGCTGATTACGCCTTGTTGCTAAGTTATGGGCAGAAAATAAACACTAAAAGAGGGAACCTATTGGTAGGCGGTAACGCAAAAATTATCTATCGTCAAATTGGATCTTTTGCGAGTTCTTGGGGTTTTGGGATAGATGCCGCTGCTTTATATTATGGAAAAGTATGGCGATTAGGAATTGTCATCAGAGATGCCAGTAATACTTTTAATTCTTGGAGTTTCTCTTTATCGGATCAAGAACGATCTACCTTATCACTAACAGGTAATGATCTACCAATTAATTCTGTAGAGAAAACTAGTCCTCAAATTACGCTAGGAATTGCTCGACCTTTTTCGATCAATGAAAATTGGAATTTGTTGGCAGAAATGGACCTGATTGCTACTACTGACGGTAAAAGGAATACTCTAGTTAGTGCAGACCCAATTAGTATGGATGTTGCAGCAGGACTAGAGTTTGAGTTTAAGGATCGCCTATTTCTAAGAATGGGGGTCAATAATTTTCAAAGAGATAATAACTTCTTTTCTAAAGACTTTCTTACTGTACAGCCTAACATAGGCGTAGGTTTAAAGTTAGCTCAATTCCAAGTGGACTATGCGTTTACGGATGTTGGTGAGCAACGAAATCAAACCTACTCCCATGTGATTTCTTTAATTATGGATATATCCACTCGATAAAGAAACAGTATGAGGATTTGCTAATAAATCCTCATACTGTGACTAGATATTGAAACTTATTGTGCCTTTAATAAATAAGCCTTTAATAAATCAAGGTCCCGTACCACCATGTATTTTCTAGTAAAATGGATGATATTTTCTCTTCTAAGATCATTTAATAAAGTACTTACCGTTTGTCTACCTGTATTAGATAACAAAGCAATTTGGGCTTGTGTCAAAAAGTCTCTCACCACCCATTCGTATCCAACGCGCTCTCCAGCTTTCGATACATAATCTAATAAAAATTGTACAATACGCTGATTAGAATTATATAGCACCGTTTGATGACAGTGGGTCGTTTTTTGATCTAATTGACGCACAATATTATGAATCACCATTTGATTTAAAAACTGGTGTTGTCGCATCAATGAAAGAAAAGCAATGGTCGGAATTTGTCGGACAGACACCTTGGATAAAGCCTTTACAGAATGGTTGTCTGGTTGACTGTTAGTTAGTGCTTGAAAATTTACAAATTCTCCTTTGACAAAAAGGCCATTAGCCAGTACTTTTTCGCTATTAGGATAACTAGTTAATGTTAATACTTTACCAGATTGTATATAGTAAATGTGCTTAGGAGTTTGTCCTTCCTTTACGATAGAAGCTCCTTTTTTGAAATTTTTCAAAGGAAAATTTTCCAGTAATTCATTTAGGTTATCTCCTGTAGTACTTGTACTAGATGGAGGGAAGGCGTGTGCTAAAGAAGAATGACTCATAAATAAGGTTTTTAAGAATTAGGTATTTTTAATTTACTTCAATTGGCTTTCATATATCTTAAGTACCAAATAGATGCCAAGTCAAAAAAAATATACTTAATTTTTAAAATATTGATAATCAGTTATTTATGAATAAACTATTTATAGAAATGTCTTAGTGCACACTTTTGTTTTCTTTTTATTAAGAACGATTCTGATATTTAAGAATTTTCAAGAAAAGAGGATGTAGTAAAATAGGGCGAACGAAAAGTAAAAATCGTAATATATAACAGAGGGAATAGATAAGAGCGCTATAATTTATAAAGGCAAAGCCTTTCTGATAGTAAACACAAGGCACAGCCTTGCGCCTCCTATTCTTTAAGGCTTCGCCTTTATATTCTCAAAAAGTCTATTTTTGCCAAAAATAAACGAATCCATGCAGTACAGTAGATATGATTTAAAAGACACGATTGTTGCATTAGCTACTCCCCCAGGAGTAGGTGCTATCGGTGTTATCAGACTATCAGGAACTAAAGCCATCCAGATCGTCAATGAAGTCTTTTTAGGTAAGGATTTATTGAAGCAAAAAAGTCATACTATTCATTTTGGGAAAATAACAAATGAGGAAAATAAAATATTAGATGAAGTACTTGCCTCTATCTTTGTTGCCCCAAAATCTTATACAAAAGAAAACATCGTAGAAGTCTCGTGTCATGGATCAAGCTTTATCATTCAAGAACTCATTCAATTATTTATAAAAAAAGGTGCTCGAATGGCACAGGCTGGAGAATTCACCCTACGTGCCTTTTTAAACGGTCAGATGGACTTATCCCAAGCGGAAGCCGTAGCTGATCTAATAGCGGCTAACTCTGAATCTGCCCACACCATCGCTATGCAGCAGATGCGTGGGGGGTTCTCCGAGGAGATCAAAAAACTTCGGCAACAGTTATTAGATTTCGCCAGTTTGATCGAATTGGAATTGGACTTTGGAGAGGAAGATGTAGAGTTTGCCGATAGAACGGAATTAGCAGATTTAGTCAAAAAGATACAGCAAGTCATTCACGCGTTAATCCAATCCTTTCAGCTAGGTAATGTCATCAAAAAAGGAGTGAATACCGTTATTGCTGGCAGACCAAATGCAGGCAAGTCTACCCTACTCAATGCGCTGCTTAAAGAGGATAGAGCTATCGTCTCAGAGATAGCAGGCACCACCAGAGATACCATAGAGGAAGTCCTCAATATCCAAGGCATAGAATTTCGGCTAATTGATACCGCTGGTATTCGACATGCCCAAGATCAAATCGAAGCCATCGGCGTAGAAAAGACCTTAGAAAAAGTACAACAATCTGCCATTTTAGTCTACGTATTCGATGCTATGAAATTAGGTCCAGCAGAAGTACTACAAGATTTGGAAAAACTCACAAAACCAAATCAAACCATCCTACTACTCCCCAATAAGATGGATAAAAATCCTACCCTAGAACCCAAAGAGTATGTGTCTCCTCTTGTCCCCTTTGAACAAATTGTCACCGTCTCCGCCTTACACCAAATGAATATCGAACACCTAAAAAATACGCTCTATCAACTGGTAATTAAGCAGCAGATAAATTTAGATGATCCTATCGTTTCCAACACCCGTCATTTGGAGGCACTACAAAACGCACATCAAAGTCTCTCGGAGGTTCTGAATGGGATGGCTTCTGGTATTACGTCTGATTTTGTGGCGATGGATATTCGGCGGGCATTGCATCATCTTGGAGAGATTGTGGGGGAAGTTAGTACGGATGATTTGTTGGGGAATATTTTTAGTAATTTTTGTATTGGGAAGTAAACAACCATACCCGTCAGGTTAAGAGACGGACTATTGATGGCAGAAACTTGTAAAGTGGCTGTCATCTGGGTTTCTGGGAAAGATGACAGCCATTTTGAAAATTTCTGCCATCTGCCTTCGCCTTATAACTAACTGGTATTCAATAGCTTTTTCTGATAGCTTGACGGGTATGGTAAACAACCTCAAAACGCTAGGAAAAGTCCTTTTTGCAATAGGTACTAGTGAAAAATTCCCCGTCACTATTTTGGATATAATAGAAAAAAGTATAATATTTAGACCTAAGCAAATTATTAACCCATATACTACTAAACACCTTATGGCATTATACCAAAAATCCGTTGTCAACAAGTACCTCAAAAC
>CAKZUM010000463.1 GCA_937921525.1 uncultured Saprospiraceae bacterium | reverse complement strand
TTGTCTGTTGTTATTAAAATTCCCTTGCCCTTCGTTATCGACTTGCGCATCATATTCTATACCTACGGAATTAGTGCCAAATACAAAACCATTTTGACTATCCTTATAGGTATCTAATATAAATAAAAAGGCATCTGTTCCAGCTAAGTCTGCATCTCTACGCGCATCAGATACGACTAATTGATCGGGTGTAGCATCATAGCAAACTACAGATAGATAAAAAGTAGTTTCGGTATAAGCAATTCGGATGTCCGTTTTTTCAGTGGCTTCATTTCCCCAGTTGGGCGTATTTTGGATGAGTTTTCCAACGGTATTTATTTTTTGCCAGACAGGATCGTCAATTACTTTTCCGTCAATAGTTGGGGCAGTTGTTATTTGATTCGCTTTGGTAGAGGGGCGGTCGGCAGCAGTCATTTCTCCTTGCGCAAATACGCCGATCGGCAATAGTAACAGAAGAAATAGACAATGTTTTTTAGCTAGGAGTATCATTGATAATATTGGTTTTACATTAGACGTTATTCGGCGGTAGACTACCATGCAAAAACTATTATAAAGGTAGGGAATATATCTTCGATATAGAAAAAATAAGCTATTATTTCTCTTTTTTGAAGAGCTGATTTAGAGCTTCATATACTGCTAAATGTAAGGTGTCTCCATGATCTAGTTTTTCAAAATACTCAAAGACCAACTTGGTTTGAATATTTTTTAAACGCTCTAATTTTTCAAATAAATCTTTCGCCCCTTTTTCCATGATAGGTCCTTCTTTTCCAACACCTATAAAAATGCCTTTGTCAGAGGAATAGGTAGCAGGTGTAATAGCTAATAAAGATTCATCATCCCACCACATACTTGGACTGACAATGATATAGTTATCAAATAAATCTGGTTGTGTAAAAAGAATTTCTGTAGCGACTAAACCGCCAAGCGATTGCCCAATAATTGTTTTCGTAGAACTAGTTGTGTAATGCGTATCTATAAAAGGTTGGACTTCCGCTGCTAAGAAATGGATGAAATCTTCTGAACCACCCGTAGTGGGAAAATCTTCTTTATCTTTTTTATTAGTCGTTGGAAAAGTGAAATCATGTTTTCTATCTACATTCGCTATCCCTACTACTATGGTTTCTGGAATGGTTTGTATCCAAGGAAAGGAAGCAAATTGTACCAATCCTGCAATATGAATAAAGTCTTCATTTTTGGAACCATCTAATAAATAGATTACGGGATATTGTTTAGTCGAATCTGGATGATAACTATTGGGTAAATAGATATTGAGTGTTCTATCTTGCTGTAGAATATTGGAGCGAAAAGTGACGGATTCTCCTATGGTAAATGGGGTGGATTTGGCGAAGGTAATTTCTTCTTGGGCGTTGATTTGTTGGCCCAATATTAGGAAAGTGAAAAATAGTAGTGCGGTATTCCAATTCATGAATAATTTAATTTAAATATAAGAAGTTTATGAAGGTAAAGCTACAATCAAATATATTTTTTCCAAACACATAGACACAGTAGATCACATAGTTCTACTTTCAAAAAAGAAAGTATAAAATATTTTTTGAAAGTCTATGTGTCTATGTTTTCTATGTGTTTAGCCAAAAGATAAGTATATAAAAATAATAAAGGCAGCTCAATAAATTGAACTGCCTTTATTATTTTTGTTTGGCATTTATATTTCTACGTGTACTAAACCTTAAAGATTGAGTAAACGTGTATATTTTTCAAATGAAGAAGTTCTGCTAAGCACATTTCTGTATACGCTGTTTTAACATCGCAATAATCTCTTCTTCCGATTTATAGGTATTACCGATATTGACAAAATGTTTGGCAAGGATGTCATAGCGTTTAAGCATAAGCCATAGCCAGATAACGAAATAATCAATTCCTTCAAAAACGATGGCTTTATTGTCTACATAATTAGCGATGTTTTTTTCAAAATCTTGTGGCATATCCGTCCAGTGCATATGCGGCTTTAGGTGATGCCCGATGTGGTAGCCGTCATTGAAGCAACGTTGGTTGTAAAAAGTATTGATGCAAGTAATACTATTTCTATAATTATTTTCTGGACTACTGGCATCTATAAAAGCATGTTGCGCCCAATTGCCAGACATCATAGCAAAGCGCACAATAATGGTTGGCAGTATGAAGACTAATAGAGTAGCAGGTAAATTAAAAAAAGCTAGTACAATCCATAGACCGATGAACGTTAACTCACCAATGATTGCCTGCTTCATAAATTTTTTCTTATTCTTTTCTTTATGGTATTGTATCAATTGGATGACGCCTAAGAATAAGAAATGTACATAGTACTTGGTATAATCAATAAAGCTATCTCGCTGGTACTTCATCGTGGAACTTAAATCTGGTTCCAGGTTATTTTCTGCATGGTGCATTCCTATATGATGACTAAAATAAGTATCTGGAGATTGCCCCATAAAAGGGCATAAAATCCAAGGAATAAAGCGATTGCCTAATTTGTATTCTCTTTTAAAAAATGGGCGGTGACTCGTGTTGTGTAGCATCAAAGTAAATGGCCCTGTATACCATAGCAAACCTACGGCATATAATACTGCCAAGGTCCACCATTGCCAAGTGCTACTATCTATCGTAAAGGCAATAACGGCGGCTGGAATGAATAGGAAAGATAGCTTTAACATTAGATACATAAAAGGTAAGTCTCGCTCATCTTTTAGGTATTTCAAAAAGAATTGGTCTAAAGAACCAAACGCTTTTTTAGTATAAATAGGATCTGTGATTGTACTAAGGGTACGCATAGATATTTTTTTGTAAGACCGCTTCGCTGTCGGAGGTCAGATCGCTTTGCTGTCAGAAGTCAGAATCATGGCGTTGACGTGAGATATTTTATTGAAAGATTTTTGTTACTAATCAATATTCATTTTTCTAACTCCTCCCGACCTCCTCTTCAAAGAGGAGGAAACGTTTCCAATTGAATATTTTCTTTCTCAATAATCTTCTTACAAAAAGAGCGGTGTCAACATCATAAACCCGCCCGACCTGACGGCAGTCGGGCTGGTCTGACAGCGTAGCGATCTGACTTCTGACCCCTGACAGCGCAGCGGTCTAAAAAGAATTAGTGTTTAAAATGGCGATTACCAGTCATGACCATAGACATGCCATTTGCATCACAGTAATCAATACTTTCTTGATCTTTAATAGAACCACCAGGTTGAATAACGGCATTAATACCTTCTTTATGGGCAATTTCTACACAATCAGGAAAAGGGAAAAAAGCGTCAGAGGCCATTACTGCACCGTCTAAATCAAAACCAAATGCTTTGGCTTTAGTGATGGCTTGTTTCAAGGCATCTACACGAGATGGCTGTCCGCAACCCATACCGATCAGTTGCTTGTTTTTAACGAGTGCAATACCGTTTGATTTTAAATGTTTTACACTGATACTGGCAAATAAAAGATCTTCAATTTCTTTTTTGCTAGGTGCTTTTTTAGTAGCTATTTTTAAATCAGTTGCCGTTTCCGTTTTAAGATCAGCATCTTGTTCTACCACACCATTTAGCAAACTTCTAAAACTTCTTGGCTGTATGTAGAAGTCTTTTATTTTTAACAAGATACGTTTTTTCTTTTTGGATAATAATTCAAAAGCATCTGCATCAAAATCTGGGGCAATGACAACCTCATAAAATAATTTATTAATTTCTTCTGCGGTCGCTAAATCTAAAGATTTATTACAAATAAAAATACCACCGAATGCAGACACATTATCACAAGCCAATGCTTCCTTCCATGCAGAGTAAAGGGTCGGACGAGTTGCTAAACCACAAGTATTCGTATGTTTTAAAATAGCAAAAGTGGGATCAGCATCTTTGAACTCTCGCATGATCTGCACTGCTGCATCAATGTCCACTAAATTATTATAGGAGATGGGCTTACCTCCAAGTCGAACAAACATTTGTTCAAAGTCTCCGAAAAAGACACCGTCTTGATGTGGATTTTCGCCGTATCGTAAAATGTCAGATCGGTGAATACTATATTTAAAAGATAGGTCGGCAGTTCCTTCGTTGAAATAGTTAAAAATCGCTACATCATAGTTAGAAGAAACTTTAAATGCTCGACGTGCTAATTCTTTTCTATCTGCTTCGTCTGTAAAACCTTGCTTGTCTTTTAATAAATCGAGTAGGTAGTCATATTCTGCTTTGGATGGGGCTACCACCACGTCCTTAAAATTCTTTGCAGCTGCACGAATTAAGGAAATACCACCAATATCTATTTTTTCAATAATGGCTGTTTCGTCTTTGGTATTCGCCACAGTTTCTTCAAAAGGGTATAAATCTACGATGACTAAATCAATTTCAGGTATTTCGTATTTTTCTAATTGCCCTAGATGAGACTCCTCTCTTCTTGCTAGAATACCACCGAAGACTTTCGGATGTAAGGTTTTTACTCGACCGTCCAGAATAGAAGGATAAGAGGTTAGACTTTCTACGGATGTTACGGGTGCGCCCAATTGCTCTATGAATTTTTGCGTACCTCCAGTAGAGTAAATTTTTACGCCTATTTTTTCTAACTCTCTGATAATTGGTTCTAAGCCTTCCTTTGAATAAACGGAAATCAAGGCAGTGCTAATCTTTTTTACAGCCATTTGTTGTTATATAGGTATTGTGTGTTATGTATGTGTGTTATTATATACGTCGAAAGATACGAACAATGAATGGGGGACATTGTTTGTGAGAAAGGGCAAAAATAGGGAGAAAGCTAGGCTTTACAAAATAAATTTACTAGCAAAAGATTGGACGGAGTTGTGTGGGTAATTCGAATGTAGATTATGGTGATTTTTAAAATCACCATAATCTGAAAGTAACGATCGTACCTATCTACCGAAATAAGGCAATATCCCCTTTGTAAATATCAGAATAACCATCAATAAACTCCACCTCCGCCCAGTAAATGAAGAGGGCGGAAGCTAGGCGCTGTCCATTAAAATCTCCTTTCCAACCAGCGGAAGCATCATTGGGTGCAAAATTATCTGCTTGATAGACTAGCGTTCCATGGCGATCAAAGATTTTGAAGGCTTTAATTAATTTAATATTATTTCCACCATAGATCATTAGGGCATCATTGTGTCCATCACCATTAGGAGAGAAGGCATTTGGAACATATAAATCTCGATTGTTATCAATCGTAATAAAAACTTCGTCTGTTGCGACACAGTCTGTTTCTGTATCAGTAACGGTGACTTCATATAGTTTAGAGGCTGTAGGAGTAATTTCAACTACCTCGCAATCTGTACAATTATTATCTACCGTATTCCATTGATAGGTTACTGGACGATTAGTAAGTGCAGATAGTTGAATCGTATTTCCTAACTTAACCATTTGGGGTTTCCCTAAGTCTACTTCTAGCGTTGGAGGATCATTAATAATGATTGTTTCTGTAATCGTACAACCATTCGCATCTTGCGTACTTACCTCATAGCTATCTGCACTTAGATTGTTAAAGGTAGTAGCTGTAGAAAAAACAGTTCCATTGAGACTATAAGCATAGGGCGCAACACCACCTAATGGTTCAACTATGGAAATTTCACCACTTTTAGGCCCGCCTGGACAGGTAACATCTTGTTTGTTAATTTGGGCAGATACAGCGGTCGGTTGGGATAATTCTATGGAGGTGTTATCAGTACAACCTATTGCATCGGTAATCGTCAAAGAATAATTTCCTGCGGCTAAATTATCATGTAAAGGCGCTGTACTATTATCATTCCAGAGATAGGATAAATTGCCATTTCCACCCGTTCCGCTTCCCGTTAATAAACCGTTTTCCTGACCGAAACAATTGATAGTCGAAAGAATCTCAATAGCAGCTATTAATTGGGTCGGTTCTTCGATTTCTACGAATGCCGTATCGGTACAGTTATCTTCATTATACACAATGACCGAATGAATGCCAGCCGTTAGATCATTAGCTATGGCAGTTGTGTCGCCATTATCCCAAATAAAGTTGGTCGGTGTACTACTAGTGCTGACCATTGCCTCCCCATTATCATCACCAAAACAACTAATTGCTTTGGTTTGGATAGCTTTTGCTGTAAAGACAGCTGGTTGGTCTATAGTTAGATCAAGGGTGGCAGTACATTGTTTTTCATCGGTAACGGTTAGTTGATAATCTCCACCACACAAGTCTGCGGCGTTTTGTGCTCGGTTGATATTATCAGACCAATTAAAATTAAAATCGTCATTTCCACCTTCTACTAATAATTCTACTAAGGCATCACAAGTATTATGGCAAGAGGCTTCTGTTTTATTTATTATAGAAATATTGATTGGCTTGGGTGCTATCACGGTAGCTGATTTATCCCAAGAGTTGGTAGCAGTAAATAAGAAAATTTTGTAATTAGCAGCAGTTAGATTTTCAAAATGGATGGTACTAGCTGTATCAATAATAGATCCCTTTTGGATAGCTAAATTAGTTTCTTCATTTACTAATTCATAACTATAAGGTGGATGTCCTTCTGTAATATCTAATGTCAAGATTCCATCATTATCTCCAAAACAATCTAAGGTATCATTTTTAAAAGTTGCTTTGATTGGAATGACATAAGGCATTACAAAGCAAGTATCTAGCATACACCCGATACTATCAACGACCGTTATACAATACTCGGTTCCTCCAGATAATTCTTTTGTAACAGGTTCATTTGTTCCATCTGACCAAGCAACGGTATTTACTCCCGAACCACCAGTAACGATTACATTCGCATTGCCATCGCTTACGCCTAATCCACCTGATTTTTTTATAATATCAATTTCCATTTGAAGGGCATCAACGAAACTTACTGTGGTCTCTAAAATTTCTAAACAACTTTCAAAAAGGACGGTGTCTGTATAAATTCCTGCTTCTGTATAAATTTGATCTCCTAGTATCACAGGCATTCCCTGACAACCAACCGCCTCAAATTTCTTTAAATCAGGATAACCGGGATCGGTAATACTTATATCGAATATGCCAGTAGGATTTGCCTCGCTTCCGTCAATCATAATCCAATACGTTTTGTTAGGATCTAAACATTCTACTGTCAAACCATTCTCTAGACCATCATTTTCATAGTGATGGCTTACCCTTGTTAAACTTCCAGTACAGGTATCATCATCTGAACTGAAAACAGCTATTTGAGGTTCAATAGCATCAATACCGATTGGATAAGGTTGGTTACTAATGACTTGTATAAAAGCTCGATGAGTCGAGGGGGGCGTAAATTGAAACCATACAGCTTGTAAAGACGGATAATTTTCTACTACTGGATCGTTGGTATTGGTCGCACAATTATTGAAAAAATTGGTAGGAGTGGTAGTTCCTCCTTCTTCGACAGCCAAGCTAATGGCACCGCAAACACCATCATTTCCACCTTCCACTTCTATCTCTCTTATCCTGATACTAAAATAGCCGTTTAATTCTGGTACATCAGGATTGCTTGTATCGTCAAAAACACCATCCACTAATAGGTAATATTCTTGATTGGGCAGGAGGCATTCTAATAATAAATGTTCGTCTAATACAGATGGGTTGTGATGATCTGTAATATAGTTGATCTCCCCCCTACAATCTGTATCTAATTGGTAAAGTGCTAATTGTAGGTTGATAATATCTCCAGTAGCTTCTGGATCATTGAACGCTTCTATCAAAATTAATTCACTTGGATCATCTCCCGTATTAAAAGAAAACCAGACGCCTGCATTATTCGTAAAGCTACCACCGATCTTTTTAGGATCGACTTCTTCTGTTGCTGTGGCGCAAAAATTATTATAAACCGTTAAGTCTTCTTTTTCTTGGACTGTCCGATTACCATCTAAAGTTCCTAAATCAATCGCATGACATATATGATCGTTAATCGCTCCATTTTGCGGACCATCTGTGCTAATAGTAAAGTTAAGACTCCCGCCAGAATCTAATCCATCAGGAATACTCAAATTATAGTCGGCAGTTGTTCTGGCTAATGGCAAAACGAAATATTCACAGACCATTTGCTCACAATCCATATCTATTTCACAGGGAGAAAATAGACTATTATCGTTTTCAAAAACGCTAAAACATACTTGAATTTCTCCCCCCCTTAAATCCCCTAGACAATCTAGACTAGTCCTAAATTGAGTGTTAGGTGTTGTGTTATGACAAAGGGCATCGCCATAGGTCATCCAGCCCTCATTTTCGATATTGACCTGCCACAGAGGTTCTGCCGTTCCACCAAAACCATCTACGCAAGTGCTAGTCGCCTGCCCGTCATCAATACGGACTTCAATAGTGTTTTGAGCAATTAAGGGTATCGAAAGAAACAATGAGAATAGACTGCATCCGAAGATACGACACAGTTTTGTCGAAGGGAGACTTTTCAGCCATTGCAAAATAGGCATAGAGGTAAAGTTGGTACTTATAGAATCGGTTGTAGTAAAAAAATGATTGTTAATCTTAATAACGCTGTGGAGGCGTGTTAAATTTTGCTACTATTTGACACATTGTGACATATTAGAAATTATTTGAGTGTAAAATAAAGTTGGGGCGACGAATTTATTCATCGGATCACTTCTAGTGGAATGTCGTCAACTTAAGGAACTAGATGTCTAAATACGCATAATTCAACGCGGATTTAAATGATTTTATAGGTCACCTGTATTAGATGTGTTCAGTAGGTCGAGAACGTGACGTACCTGTATGGTGGCTTTCAACTGTCAACATCCTTCACGACCTACAAAAATCCATATAGCTACGAAGTAGCTCCGTATTGGAGTAGTATGTACATGGTAATAAAAAAAGTCAACGCCTAGATACACGACCTACAAAGATCC
>CAKZUM010000462.1 GCA_937921525.1 uncultured Saprospiraceae bacterium | reverse complement strand
CTGTATTATTTGCAAGTCATTGATTCCTAGGATCTTCAGCTTTTTTGATTCCCGTAGCTAAGGCTACGAAAATCAAAAAGAGCTTCGCCCTAGAAATCAAGCACTTACAACTAATATCAGACTACATTCTTAAACAACTTCAATAAAAGACCGCCGAGCAGTCAACTTACTTTAGCAATATATAATCATTTCAGGTATTTCAACCGCAGGGTGAGACCACCATCATAGCGTTTCAAAATTAAAATAAGGTGGAAAAATAAATAACGTGTCTGTTCTATCTGATACATATAGGCTCAACGCAAAAATTCCATCTTCCAATTCCACCCGAAGGTAGAATTGAAAAATGGAATATAATAAATCGGATTCGTATTTTATTTACTTGTTATTTTGAAGCTTCCTTCACTAACTGTTTGTTAATCGGAGCTACTCCTTCTTCTTCGATTGTCAATAAGTACAATCCATTACTTAAATCTCTCGTATTGATACGATGGGTAGGTGTACCTTTTGCTAATGTCTGCTCAAATACTTGCTTACCACTTACATGATAAATAATTAAACGAGCATTCTCTGTTGTTGCAGTATAGTCTACTGCCAATTGATTACTGAAAGGATTTGGTGATACTCTTAATTCACTACTTACTAGAGCCGATGGTCTAGTAGATACAATCCCTTCTGCTGTCAGATATACTAAGCCTTTCAAGTCTGTACTTCTTGATTGTGCGCTCGTACTTCTGTTCTCAAAACCACTATCAGTAGCAGCTGTACAGTTTCCACTTTGAATAGTTAGACTAATCGCATTGGTACTCAATGCAAACTCACCATCCGAAAGAACAGCAGTACTAATATTATCCCATGGGTTAACGGTAAGAGTTCCGGTGAAAGCAAGTCCGTAGATACTAGCATTTAAAGCTGGGCTACCTTCTAATTCAATCTTGCCTGTAGGGATGACTCCTCCTATTCGACCATCCTCATATACTAAAACATAAGCATATCCTACCCCTTGCGCATTACTTGCATTATTCACTAACTGGACGATGTTGCTTACATTATCACCTGAACAAACATTGATAGCGGTAGCACCACTTTGGGTATTGATTTGCCCTGCATTCAATGCTGTACCTACCGTACCACCATTACTAGCTGGTTGACCAACTGACACGATACCTTGTACATTATTTTGTGGTAAATCTCCTGCTACTTCTTGAATCAATGTCAATTCTTGCCCATCTATTTCAAATACACCTACTGTGCCTGTTAAACCATAGCACTGGTATAAGTATCTGCCATCATCAGAAATCCAAAGGTCAATCCAACCTTCTGTTGTTCCGAATGCTGCTGCTGGGTCTGTTGTATTACCTGTTGCACCAGTACCTTGTGCAGCTACTTGATCCAATAAAACAATCTGTCCATCGTTGAAGCTATAAGAAGCTAAGCCTGCCTCAATTGCATTGGATACGAAGAACGTATTTTCATCAGAAAAATCTAGCCAACAAGCGGTTCTTCCTGTGTTATTTGTACCTGATGCTACATCCAAGTTAATCGGTCGGAAAGTGCCATTTGGCATAATCTGCCAAGTAGAAACAGAACCATCTTGTAATGCTGGGAATGCTGGTGGCGCACCATTTGCTTGGAACTCTCTTGCCTCTGTTACCACTACATAGTTGTCTCCTACGATTTGGAAGCCAATTGCGGATGGTAAGTTTCTGTTTGCTGCATTACCTCTTAATGTAGAAGTAGCACCATCTAATTGATTCGCACTCAAAGTACCATCTCCATTCACTCGGTAAAGAACGATCTCATCTTCGCTGCCACTCGCTAGAGCAGAAGAACCAGAGTTGATAGAAGCAACTACTACATAATTACCATCTGGAGAGAATTGGATAGCAGACGGACGATTCGCTAAGTCTCTGATAGAGTTAGCAATCGGCTCTAAAGAACCATTATCTAATAAACGGTATCCTATGACACTACCCTGCTGTGCAGGCTCTCCTTGTGCTAAAAATTCTGAACGAGTAATATTACTAACGTATACTAAACCACTTACCCCTGGTGCATTAGAAGCATAGTAAGCAATACTGTTTGGTCCAATATCTACTGTACTTTCTGTATCTGTTACTGTTAAAGAAAAATCATCATTTACGCTCATTGCTGTTACCGTATTGCTACCTGCATTCACGGCTAATACAAATCGGTTATCATCGGTTTTTGTGATGGCATAAGCAGAGATAAGTGGATCTAATCCTTCCCCACCATCAAAGTCACCACCATTACCTCCTGTTGGATAAGTTCCGATATGTGTCAACGTACCATCTGCTGCTTGCGCATAAGCCACTACTGCATTTGGTCCTTGTACCACACCTGGTACTTGGCCTTCTCCGTTTGTCATCGCATATACAGCTCCTACTGCTGGACCTGATGCTACTGGTGCGGAACCTGCTACTCTATTGACATAAATACCATTTGATAAATCAAAACAACCTGCTATATTCGCAATATTGTTACCTGCTGCTAATCCTGTAATATCACCTGTATATGCTAAATTGTAAACAAAACAAACTCCTACACCTGCTGCATCAAAATCAGGACCGGTGAAACTACCCGGTAAGCCTAAAATAACTCCTTGGTCATCCGTTACTACCCATTGGTTGCCACTACCTGCAAAGTTGCCAGATAATTGAATCGCTCCTGCTGGAATATTGTCTGGTGTACCATCTACTGTAAATGTGAATGGACCTCCTGTTAAAGTACCCCCTTCTGAATCACATGTAGCTGCTGCATCAATTCTTTCAAATCTCCAAATTCCTAAGCTCGCACTTCTTCCATCTGTGAATAATGGTCCATCTGTAATCTGAGAAATTCCTTGTCTTGGTTGTGTATCCGAATTAGGAGATGCAAAGCTTTCTCCACTATCTGAACCTGTATCATAGGCAGGACCAAACTGTACGATCTTTCTTTCTACAAATTCTCCATCTTGGAATAAATTTAAATCTCTTAATGCCACTATCCAATCTGGACTTGGTGCAATCATCGAGGTTAAACTTACATAAGGATGAGATTCAGAAATTTCAAATGTTGTAGATATGGTATCTGGGGATGGCCTTACTCTTGTATCACTTTCTACATAGAACTCTCCTGCACCAGAAAGAATGACTGCCGCTAGTTCTGTATCCAATGGGTCTCTAGAACCTGTCTGAGAAATATTTACTAATCCTTCTGAAGCTATATCACCTTCATTGAATAATCTTACAGAGCTATCATGTGTCAAACCTGCTACTGGTGACCATCTTGCGATATTTGGCTCATCTGCTGGGAAGTCTGTTGGGTGGGTAGCTTCACTCCACATAGCATCAAATGTTACCATGTATTGTGCAGTCACTTCATCTGCTGGTGCTTGTGGTCCAACTGCTACAATTCCTTGTACATTGTTTTGTGGTAAGCCACCTATTTCTTGAATCAATGTCAATTCTGTTCCATTGATTGCAAATACACCTACTTCGCCTGTTAAACCGTAGCACTGGTATAAGTATTGTCCGTCATCAGAAATCCAAAGGTCAATCCAACCTTCTGTTGTTCCGAATGCTGCGGCTGGGTCCGTTGTATTACCTGTTGCACCTGTTCCTTGTGCTGCTGTTTGATTGATTAATTCAACCACTCCATCATTAAAACTATAAGCCGCTAAGCCTGCTTCAATTGCATTTGATACGAAGAAAGTATTCTCATCAGAGAAGTCTAACCAACATGCTGTTCTTCCTGTGTTGTTTACACCTGAAGC
>CAKZUM010000461.1 GCA_937921525.1 uncultured Saprospiraceae bacterium | reverse complement strand
CGTTTCTCATTCATACTACTAATGTTGTATAATGGGGTTGATTTACCCATATCAAGTAGCCTTAAAGATAAGCAGCATTTACATTCCTTGCCAGAAAGAATCTCGTTTGGTCTGTTTTTAACTTAATTTTTAGATAATTAGAAGATAAGTATTCAGCATTGGTTATCGCTATTGGTGAATACTTAGAATAGAGTTTCTCTATAGTCTGTAATACTTTCGAGTTTGACCAAATCAGAAATCATATTTCAGAACTCATACATCATAAATCCATCACGTAAAAAATAGATAGATTTGTGATGTATGAGTTCTGACCTGCGTGCGTGCCTTGACAGGTAGGTTTAAAATTTATGATTTTGCTGCTCTGCTCTACATCACCTTAGTCACCCCAGGCTTTAGCGCAGAGCCATTCGTCCCATGAAAGGATTCCGTTACTAGGCTCATACAGCTTTTAATACGTATTTAATGTATATAATTATCTTGTTACATCAAGACAAATAAATGCAAGTAAAAAAAGCTATTTTTGTTAAATAATAATTTAAAATGAAGATTAAAACATTAAAATTTATTGATAAATCATCTCAATGGACGTTAAGTAAGACCATTTTTGATGATCTAACGTTATTAGTAGGAGCATCAGGTGTTGGAAAAACGCAAATATTGATGTCAATACTCAAAATTCGTTCAATAGCAAAAGGAGAGTCAATAAATGGTGCTAATTGGGAAATAGAATTCTCAATAAGGCCAAAGGCAAATTATAAATGGACTGGAGAATTTAATGTTGTTAATGAATCTAAATTCTCAATAAAAGGAGATGATTCAGAGGCAAATAAACCAGTCTTGATAAGCGAAAAAATTACACTAAATAAGAAAGTAATTGCTAGCCGAACATCAAAACGAATTACATTTAATGGTAAGCGCACACCCTTATTATCAAGTAATGATAGTCTAGTCTATCTTTTTAAGGAAGAAAAAATGATTGCACCTATTTTTCTTGGATTTCAAGATATTCTATTTAGTGATCAGACCGGTTCTAAAGAAAGACCTAGTCGGTTTAATGGAGATCTTATCGATGCCGTATCGATCATCAATAAGTATAAAGATCTAGAGGATATTCGAAATAGCAATCTAAGTATAGAGACAAAGTTGTTTTTAGCAATGCAGAATTGTAAAAATATGGCTAAAATCATTAAACATAGATATATAGATATTTTCCCTTTTGTCGAAGATATTAAGTATGCTCCGCTTAAAGACGGACTCACACCTTCGATAATGAAAGATGTCCCTTTCATACAAATCAAAGAACAAGGCGTAGATGATTGGGTTATCTCGTCATCAATTTCTTCTGGAATGTATAGAACATTGATGCACTTAAGTGAACTTTACTTATGCCCAAAAAATTCAGTGATCCTTATTGATGAATTTGAAAATAGTTTAGGAATCAATTGTATTGATGAGTTGACGATGGATCTACTAACATCAAATGATAGAAATATTCAATTTATACTAACAAGTCATCATCCTTATATCATTAATAAAATAAACTTCAAAAATTGGCAAATCGTAACTCGAAACGGGAGTGTTGTTACTACTAGAAATGCAGATAAAGTTTTTAATTTTAGTGCAACAAGACAAAAAGCTTTTACTATATTAACACAAAGTGCGGAGTTTAACACAGGTCAAACTAAAGTTTAATTTATATGAATCTCTATTTTTTAGTTGAAGGATCAACAGAATATAAATTTTATCCAAAATTATTGGAATTTGTATTTGGTGACTTACTTACGGAGGTAAAAGAGGTAAATAAAATCAAAAAAAAGCACTTTTTTATATTGACTGGTAAAGGATGGCCCAGTCTTTATGATGAGAAATTACTTCCATCTATACAGGACATTAATACATATTCAAAATGTGACTATCTATTTGTTTGTATTGATTCAGAGGGATACAGCATCGACGACAAAAAACGTGAACTGGAAGACTATCTGCATAAGTTTAAGGAAGAAGAAAATGTTGTCCTAAATGATAACTGTAAAATCATTTTGATAGTACAAAATATTTGTATTGAGACTTGGTTTTTGGGAAACAAGAAAGTGTATAAGAAAAACCCTTCCTCTAGACTTTTGAAGGAATTTCAAGCATTTTATAATGTTAAAGAAAATGATCCAGAGCTAATGGAAAAATTACCTAGATTCAATACTAAGGCACAGTTTCATTTTAAGTATTTAAAAGAAATATTGCTCGAAAGGAATATTAATTATTCTAAAAGACTCCCATCTGAATTATACCATGAAACTTACTTAAGTAATATGATAAAAAGAGTGGAGGATGATTCTCATATTACTAGCTTTGGAAAGCTAATTGAAATTTTAGTTGAGATTAGAAGCATAATTGAGGCTGCATAAACTCTAGATAATAAGTATCCATTTGTTCGACAACTTATTTGGAGAAAAACTTATTAGCAATTTGATTTATGACAGCTACAGTACCAACCAATAATTCACCTTCAAGACCAACGATCTATTCTTAGGTCCAAACATATCCACCATATAATTATCCGTATATACTAAAAACACATCCGACATAGGTGCAAAACGCCATTGGAATCGAGTATTGATATTAAAATTATCAGCCTGCGTGTTGTACTGCAAAAAGGTAGTTAAGAATAGATTTCTATTGAAGCTAATTTCTACTTTAGGGCTAAAGGCCCAGATAGTCGTTTCCCCAAATTCATCAGGAAAACGGAGTTGGTTATATTCCACTTCTAACCCGAATACGCCCCAGGGTTGGGTTCGGTATCCAAATTCTGTAGAGACTTGATTTAATGTACCATTATAGAATCCACCCGTGTTTGCTTCAACTTCAAATTGAAATAATTTTCGTTCATCTGATTGATAATTAAAACCAACTCTATTATGTTGGTATCTTCCTTTAGGAAGCGGTTCGCCACCAGTAAAAGAAAAAGGAAATCGTAGGTCTGTTTCATTATTTTCAAAGCCGACACGGAAGCTACTTCCATTTTTATACTCTTGTCTATAACCTATAAAAATGGAACGTTCTACGAATTTGAAGTCAGGATCAAAGGTCCAGAAAGACTCTGTAGTGATAGAATGCCTATTGAGGTAGCTAGAATTTTCAGGAATGAACCTAAAGCTTACTGGGGCATAAAGGACATTGTACCCTAGTCGAATAGTCGTATCTCTTATTGCATCATAATTGTTAACTCGATTGACAAATCCTACATCCGCAAAATAATTGGTTCCTACTTGCGACCAATCAAAAACAGCATTTAAAACAGTACCAGAATATTCGCCTCCAAAGGAGGTGAAATAATTATCGGTTTTAACTTCTTTGCTAAAACTATGTTGGTATCCTCCCCATCCATTCCATTTGCCGTCATTACTTTGATAATTATATTCTAAGCCTGCATTTCGGCCATAATCTGATTCACTAAATTCGCCCTCTGCCATTGCCTGTCTATTGACAAAAATTCCTTTGATTTGGGAACGACCAAATACACGTTGATTGAATACAGCGGTAGAGTAATTTTGTGCCAACTGATCTGCTGTGCCTTTTGTTTGCACATTCATCAAACCGATACGAGTACTACTCGTAACATTACCCGTAACCCTTGCGCCATAGGTGATAGGGACGGCCTGCCCATTGCCATCTAAGCCTATTCGACGAGAGAAAAAAGGACGGGCGATAGGAATTCCAAAGTTGGAAAATATATCACTGTTTTCAATAAAAAATGTTCGACGCTCTGGAAGAAAAATACTGAATCTAGTGAGGTTCGTTACCTGCTGATCTACTTCTACTTGTGAGAAATCAGGATTGACTGTAAGGTCTAAATTAAGAGAAGGACTGAGGGCTATTTTTGCATCTACACCCACATCAAAATTATAATCAGTAGGAGTTCCATCTTCAAAATCCTTATAAGAGTTGGTATTGATATACGGGATAACAGAAATATTTCCGTTGGTTTTCTTCGGGGAGGCATCCCAATCTAAGCGCCCTGTATACCCCATATCAATAAACCAAAATTGTCGAGGAACTTGTGCCCAAACATCTTGTCTATTATTTTTCTTATCGTTTCTAAAAAAATTGATGCCCCAAGTTGTTTTTCCTACTTTGTATCGAATTGACTTAAAGGGAATAGCCATTTCAACTGTCCAACGATCTGTAGAAATTTGTGTTTCCACGTACCATCTATTATCCCACTCTCCACTATAATGTTCTCCACCTGTTCCTCCCCCACAAGCAACATCCGTCTGTACGCCGTAAGGATTGGTACCAAATAAAAAACCAGAGGATGCTTCATTTAAAGGGTCTAGTACGACACCAATATTATCTCCATCCCAGAAGCCAACATCTCTTTTTAGTGTCGAAATAATATGATTGGGGGTATCAAAGCAAGTGGCAGCAACATATAAAAAATTATCGTCATAGGTGAGTCTCATTTCTGTCCTCAATACCGCTTTTACATTATCCTTTGGATTTTTTTGCCAAAAATCGGTGGCTACGTCTGCACTATTCCAATCCGCCTCATTTAATTGCCCATCTAATAAGATTTTACTAGTAGCTTTTTTAATTTTTACAGCATATTTCTGCTGATTTTCTCTATCATCTGTTTGCCCAAATGAGCTATAGCAAAGACTAAGGAGTAGTATAATAATTGGTAATAATGGTTTCATCAGTAGGTATCAATAACGATCGAAATAATCTATGTGCTGGTTATTTGGGCGAATTGTGGATGTGAATAGTTCTTGTTGCGTTAAGGAAGAATATATCATCCGTAAATTACTTAACGCACTTTAGCGAAACAGGTATTAGCGTGAAAGGTTGCGCAAAAGTAATGTAATTGAAGGTCGGGTGAGATGTTGTTACTGGAATTTAACGGTTTTATCCTCAAAGGAGACATCTTTATCTTTCTTTAGGTGAATTTGAATGTTCAAGACCAATTCTTGTGCACCTGCGACTAAGGCTGCCTCCTTGGCTGCTATGGCTACTGCTAGTACTTCCTCTAAAGTGCCTTCTAGGATAGTAGCAAATGGTTGTACTTCATATTTCAAGCCAGAAGTTTGAATGATCTCTATTGCTTTGTCTATTATTGGGTAAGCATTGGCTTCATTGATCGGGATGACTTGTAAGGAGAGATTTACTTTATTCATTTTTGGGGAGTTTAGGAGGGGAGGCAGCTTCGCTACTTTTTTTTGTTGGAACACGGAGGTACGGAGAAATGGTTCAATAATAAATGTACATTCTTCTACTTGTTATTTTTCCTTTAGCAACCCATCCGCAAGCGGTTCACAAAAAATAAAGATTCCCCGAATCTTTCCCTTTTGCTCATGTTGAAAAGCCTCGTCGATGCTAGGCATCGCCTACGTTTTTCGCCTTGCATAAAGAAAAGATAACGGCGCATAAAAACGACATTTATTAATGAACCATTCCTAAAACAAATTATTAGTCACGAATTTAAAGGCTAAGAATACACATCTATTTACGTTATAATAATTTTAAAACCTTGAAACATACTAATATTTAATAGCTAATGAAGCATTTACTATCCTTATTACTATTCGCTTTATGTATTCCTTTTTTGCAAGCACAAGAAGCGGCAGACAGTACCCATCTTATACAAAATATCCCAGCTACAGATGTCAATTTTAAAGTAGCATTAATCCCTGGAGGAACCTTCTTGATGGGTTCCCCTGAATCAGAAGAAAATCGTTCAGCAGATGAGGGACCTCAAATGGAAGTCAAAGTAGACACTTTCTATATGACTGCACATGAGGTAACCTTCGATGCCTATAATGTTTTTAGAGAAAAAGAATTAGATAAAGCCCCAGAAGGTAGAGAAGATTGGGATGCAGATGCATTCGCAAGACCTAGTCCGCCCTACGAAGATCCTACTTTCGGAATGGGCAAGGAGGGATTCCCTGCTGTGAGTATGACTCAATTTGCAGCATTACAATACTGTAAATGGTTAAGCGATAAAACAGGCGTTTTTTATAGATTACCAACCGAATCAGAATGGGAATATGCTTGTCGGGCTGGAACAACTACTACTTATTACTTTGGGGATGATACTAAATTACTAGACGATCATGCTTGGCATTATGACAATAGTAATGAAACCTATCATCCAGTAGGAGAGAAGAAACCCAATGCTTGGGGATTGTATGATATGTTGGGTAATGTGTCAGAATGGACTCTAGATCAATACCAAGATACCGCCTACGCTCAAATCGCTGCTACAATGGCGGACGAAGTGAATCCTTGGATTAAGCCAACCCGCCTTCACCCTAGAAGTGTAAGAGGGGGCAGTTGGGATGATGATAAGGAAGAGGCAAGATGTGCTGCCAGAATTAAATCTAGTATGCGCTGGAAGGAAAGAGATCCTCAACTACCTAAAAGTTTTTGGTGGAATACGGATTCTCCGTTTGTTGGTTTTAGACTGGTTCGCCCCTATAATCAACCTAGTAAAGCGGAGCAAATGGCTTTTTGGGATCGGGTGCTTGGGGACTAAAGTTTAATATTTTAATATTTGCAAAAAATCATACATCATAAATTTTAAATCATACATCATAAATCCATCTAGCTACTATTTAGCTCGATTAAGCAGATATATGATTTATGATGTATGAATTATGATGTATGATTTTTCAAACTTGATCCAACACCATTAGTTAGATGTGTTAATGACAGAGCGGCAAAAAATCATAAATTTTAAATCATACATCATACATCATAAATCCATCTAGTTACTATTTAGCTCGAGTAAGCAGATATATGAATTATGATGTATGATTTTTCAAACTTGATCCAACACCATTAGTTAGATGTGTTAATGATAGAGCGGCAAAAATCATAAATTTTAAATCATACATCATATATCCATCTAGCTATATATACCAAATCAAGTGGATGTATGATTTGCACAATGACACAAACTCCAAAAAATAGGATAAAACCCACTATTGATTCCCTTTTTAGCCCACACCTTTAGCATGGTACCTATCTATAACCAATTTTTATACAAAACAATTCTCGATCCTACCTACGGAAAAGATATATTAATCCTACATTTGCACTCAAAAAAAATTAGTTACCACATCATTTATTTATAACTTAATGAAGAATATAAGAAATTACTGGAGTTTACTGGCAGTAGGTATTGCAATGACTTTACTAAACGCCTGTCAATCAGAGCCTAAAGCAACGACTACTGCTTCGGGACATACCTATATCCATCACACTAAAAACGCGGGAGCAACTCCTCAAGAAGGAGAAGAAGCTACTTTTATTGTGGATGTTAGAAATGAAAAAGAAACGGTTCAATCAAGTAGAGATCAAGGAAAACCTGCTAAAATGATTGTTCCACCATTAAATCCAAATGGAGGTTCTGCGTCTCCAATTGTGGAAGCAATCATGTTAATGGCAGTGGGAGATAGTTTGACGGTATTACAGTCTACTGATTCTTTTCCGACAAAGCCACCGGGTTTTGAGAATTCTCCTTTTGTGTACTACGATTTAGTCTTAACGGAAATTAAATCTAAAGCAGATATTGAGAAAGAACGGGCTGCTCAAGCGGTTAAAATGGAGGCTAATAAAGCTAGAGAACCTGAAATTGCTAGTGTAACTGCTGCTGCCTTAGCCAATTATAAAGGGAATAAACTAGGCGATAAATTAAAATCTACACCTTCTGGTTTGAAGTATACGGTATTAGAAGAAGGTACGGGTATACAAGCAGAGGCAGGCAAATTAGTAGACGTACACTACTACGGTATGACTACGGATGGAAATATGTTTGATAATTCTTTTAAAAGAGGAGCACCTTACCCAGTACCTGTAGGTAGAGGCCAAGTAATTAGAGGTTGGGATGAGGGCATTCCGTTGTTTAAAGAAGGTACTAAAGCTGTTTTGTTTATCCCTCATGAGTTAGGTTATGGCGAGGCAGGTAGTCCGCCTAATATTCCTGCTAGAGCGGAATTGGTATTTTATGTTGAAATTGATAAAGTAAATTAATAATAGAGCAGAGAACAGAGATTGTATTTCGTCTTCGTATTGACGAAATATTTAATTTCAACAGAAATCTGTCTCTCCTCTCGCTTCTCTGCTCTCTATTCTAAATTAAATGATAGAGCAGAGAATAGAGAACAGAGATTGTATTTCGTCTTCGTATTGACGAAATATTTAATTACAAAAGAAATCTGTCTCTCCTCTCTATTTAAAATAAAGTAAATTAAATAATAGAGCAGAGAATAGAGAGCAGAGAACAGAGATTGTATTTCGTCTTCGTATTAACGAAATATTTAATTACAAAAAAAATCTGTCTCTCCTCTCGCTTCTCTGCTCCCTATTCTAAATTAAATAATAGAGCAGAGAATAGACAGTAGAGAACAGAGATTGTTCGTCTTCGTATTAACGAAATATTTAATTTCAACAGAAATCTGTCTCTCCTCTCGCTTCTCTGCTCTCTATTCTAAATTAAATGATAGAGTAGAGAATAGAGAGTAGAGAGTAGAGAACAGAGATTGTATTTCGTCTTCGTATTGACGAAATATTTAATTTCAACAGAAATCTGTCTCTCCTCTCGCTTCTCTGCTCTCTATTCTAAAAAAAAATGACAAGCGACCAATTTAAGAACCTGCAAACCAAACTTGGTTTGCTTAAACAATATCTTTGACGTCGGTAAACGACTATTAGAAATTGAAGAAAAAGAACAATTAAGTTTAGATCCCAATTTTTGGAATGACCCAAAAAGGGCAGAAATAGTGCTCAAAGAATTAAAGAGTCATAAAAATTGGGTCGATCAGTATAACGTCTGTGAAAATGCAGTTGGCGAAGCCGAAATCTTAGAGGAATTCCGAAGAGACGGAGAATCCACGCAAGAGGAAGTAGATGCAGCCTATGAAAAAGCAGTAGCAGCGCTGGAAGATTTAGAGTTTAGGTCTACGCTCAATCGGCCTGAGGATGAGTTAGGATGTATCTTGGAAATCAACTCTGGTGCAGGCGGGACGGAGTCAGATGATTGGTCATCCATGCTCTATCGAATGTATTTGATGTGGGCGGAGAAGAGTGGCTATAAAGTTAGTGAATTGAATCGAGTAGATGGTTCTGTCGCTGGATTGAAATCTGCTGAATTAGAAATCAAAGGCGATTTTGCTTATGGGATGTTAAAAGGCGAAAATGGAGTACATCGGCTAGTGCGGGTAAGCCCCTTTAATTCCCAAGGTAAAAGAATGACTTCTTTTTCTTCGGTCTTTGTTCATCCTTTGGTGGATGATTCTATAGAGATAGACGTGAATCCAGCAGATTTAGATTGGGATACCTTTAGAGCGAGTGGGGCAGGAGGTCAGCATGTTAATAAAACAGAATCTGCCGTTCGGGTAAGACACTTACCTTCTGGATTGGTGGTAGAATGTCAGAAAGAAAGATCGCAGCATTTGAATAAGGAAATTGCCATCAAAATGCTGAAGTCCAAGCTGTATGCACTAGAGGTAGAGAAGCAAGCGGCGGAACGACAAAAGGTAGAAGCTGGCAAGATGAAGAATGAATGGGGCTCCCAAATTAGAAGTTACGTATTGGATGATCGTTGGGTAAAAGATTTGCGATCAGGCTATAAGGTGCATAATCCAGATAAGGTGCTGGATGGAGAATTAGATGAGTTCTTGAAAGCTTTTTTGATGATAAAAGATAAGTAAGTGATAATTAATTGAGAATTGAGAATTGAGAATTAAGAATTGAGACATGGACATAGAGAAATCTTATTAAAAAGTTCAATGACTATGAACCTTCGCGTTTAGTCTTGTCAATGTCTTGCAGGCATTCTCAATTCTTCATTCTCAATTCTTCATTCTCAATTCACAATTAAGTCTATTATTCTCTCGGTAATAATAAACGTTGTTTCTGCATATTAAACTCTTCCTCTGTAAGGAAGCCTTTATTTTTAAGCTCGCCTAGTTCCGTAATTTTCTCTAAAATATCACTATTCGTATTGGCAGTTGTCGTAAGTGGAAACGTAGATGGTACTAGCGTATCGCTGGTCAATTGGTATCCGTTTTCCGCAAAACGATCAAAGTCTGGATGATTTCGGATATATGTTAAGGATTGGTTCGTGGAAATTTGATGAATATCAAGACCAAAATCTACGGCTTTGTCTAAATGGAAAAAAGCATTATCTTTTTCTTCTAGTATAGAATAACAGCTAGCTAAGTGGAAATGAACGCTTGGATCATTGTATGCTTGATATAATGACTGATGGAAATCTTGGATGGCGGCACGATAATCATGCAATTGATATTTTTGAATTCCTTTTTGTTTACTAGCAATCGAGGTCGGTGTTAAAATAGGATCTTCATAAGCATTTATGGCATTGTTCCCCCAAGCCAAACTACTATCATTATACTTATAATCAAACTCTTCCTTTGGCATTACAAAGAACAATACAGAATCTATCAAACCTAATATGGCTGGTATAATGAAAAATAAAGGTTCTATGCCAAGATGGGAAAAAGAAACATTTGAAAGTAAACCTATAAGAAAAGAGCCCAAATATAGAATC
>CAKZUM010000460.1 GCA_937921525.1 uncultured Saprospiraceae bacterium | reverse complement strand
GAACGAAAAGTCGTTTTTATAATATATATTGGTGGAAGCAAGTTACAAACTTGCAGCATATTAGGTTGAAGTTACAAACTTCAACCATCGACCCCAAGCATTTTTCAATGAATTATATATTACGATTTTGACTTTTCGTTTGCCCTATGTAAGGTAATAAAAAAAGGGATAAAACATATATTGTTTTATCCCTTTTAATAAGAAGAAGGAAGTACGGTTTATAAAGTAAATCGTACCGTCAACCCACCTTGCACATTCGTAATTGGAAAAGAAGCAGAAGTAGCAGGAATCGTTCTATTGTAATCCACAAACCACCTAAGCGTTAATTGCTCATTGATGGTATAATCAATAGATGGTGAAATTCTGATACTCTTCAAGCCTCTAGTAGGCTCTGTTATATTTTGATCTAAAATATGCTTCAAGGTAATATCATCTCTAAAAGAGAAGTCAAATTTGAAGTTTAAGTCATTCGCTTGACTAGCACTTCCACTACCTCTTCTGGTATTGCCAGTTCTATTTGGAACATCAGGATTCGTTGGCTCTTGTTCATCCCCTTTATTTTTCTTCTTCTTTTTATTAGGTCCAAACTGCAAAAAGCCAATGTAGACATCTTTAAGCCTCCATCCAAAACCAACAACATATTCTGTCGTTTTCGTTTCGTTCAATTCATTCGTAATTAAGTCAAAGGATAAATTTCTAGATTTTTTAAAATCCAAAGTAGCATTTGCGCCATTTTTCAATCGCATATCTAGTCCTATTAAAGGACTAAAATCTTCTCGAATAACTACCGTTGGTATCTCAAAACGAGAATAGTAATTATTTGTTTGAGCGTTGATATTTTCATCACTAAATGGATTTTGATCTACATATTTAAAGTTAGAATTAAACGCATTAATGGTCATGGTGGAGCGATAGCCATGTGTCAAACTAACGTTTTGGAAGATGTCTCCCAAGTTACCTACTTTGGACAATCCATTATAAGTTACTCGCCAATTTGGTCGAGGAATTAAGTTTTTAAAATTACGGGCATCCTCGTAAATATCTATCGTCTCTGGATTTTGATCGGTATATGCTGCTAAGAAAGAAGGAATCAATACATCTTGATGGTATCGTCCAAATCCTTCCGTATAATTCACACCATCAGACTCATGGATACCTGTACCTAAACGGTTAGATAAAATAATTCTATAGTCTTCAAATTTTCTAAACAGCCCCACAATATCATCATCAAATAAGGTTTGTAAAGCCATATAAGAAACCGTTACAGAACCTATATCTCGTTCTGCAACATGATCTATTCGAGATACATTATCGACAATAGAAGTATCTTTAAAGAACTCCGTATGATTTTCTTGATAATTTCGACTAGCTTCTATTTCTATTCTAAAATCATTGATTGGTTCTAAAGTCAATCGAGCATCTACTTTTTGTTGATAATCCTCAATCACTTGTTGATTTTGGAAGACATTATCTGTAATCCAGCCATCGTCTCGTGCTTGATCATACCATGCGTCATTCGGACGGAAACCCAGTACATAATCCCAACCGGGAGCAGTAAAATCTCTTTGTCCAAATAGTCCTGCTTGTGGAAGGAATCCAGGTACTACAGATCCAAATTGTTCCGAATAATTGACCCTAGCTTTCCGAATCATCATCAAAGGTCGAAGCAATGCTTTTGCAGCAGCGGATGGCTCTTTTACTTTCTTCTTTTTCGTCTTCGCATCTGGCTTACTTCCATCCCTTGGTGCTCGGGTAGTTCTACCACCAGATCGACCTCTCTTCTTTTTGCCATTAATATTTTTTAGGAAACTAGAATAGTTATATAGTTTCTCAAAATTCAAATCTAAGTTCAGTTGACGGTTTTGACTATTCTGAATCACGTTCCCCAAAGAATCTGCATTAATAGCAGATCGACTCCAGTCATAGGTGGCACTATACTGTGCCTTTAAAGTAACCCAATCTAAGAATGGTAAATTTTTAAAAGGAACATTATAACTAACGTTGATGTTATGATAGTAATTTTTAGCCCGTCCCCAATCAGATAGATTTTCTTTGATATAATCGTTGTTTGTTCCATTATAGGACTCACCAAAAGGAGTATTGCCTTCTATATCTAATTCATCTATAGCAGACTCTTGAGCAGCATTAAAATTCAATTTTAAGTTTTTCATTAAATCCCACTTCAAGTCATAGTTACGTCCCCAAGTAAATTTCCGTATGAAGAAGGTACTAAACTCAGGCTCCACAAAACGATACGTAGTGGCCTGTTGGTGTCGATCCAAGACCGTATTAAAAGTAAAGTTATTAGGGATAGGGTTGAAATTGATCTCTTTGATAAATTTCAAATACTTATCATTCTTAACGAGCTTATTAAAAGGCTTAATAAATTTACCTTTTGTGGAATAGGTATAGTCTAACCCACCTCTATAAATATCTGACTCATCTCGTTCTATAATAGGGTTTTTCTTGACTGTTTCTGTATGGTTATAAGAAGCACTAAAATTAGATACATCCCACGGCATCGGAGCTTTTTCCGTATTCGTTCGTTCCTTTCTTACTCGGCTAAAGTTGATCGTCTTGATAGATTCAAAGTCCTCTGCCTGATCTCGAATAGAATCTTTCTGGGCTACTGGAGCGTCATCAATTTTATCCTTTAACAATATATCTAGGTCATAGGGATCAAACTCAGGAGAATAACGCGTCTCTGAGTATTGTGCGTAAAAAGGAATTTTCAAACCCCATTTTTCAGGTAAAAATTTACTCAATTCAAGATTAGTTGCTAGGTCATATTGGGTATATCTTTCTCTAGCTCTATCATTTACTTTTTCCTCTAACTGTCCCCAACCAATCGTACTAAAATTACCTGCGATGGTCGCATTACCCAAGTCGGCTAGTTGGAAATCAATCCTAGCTAAACCAGCCTGCCCCCCTCTTTCATCAAAACCAGATAGCCGCAACTCATTGACCCAAACTTCGGAACAAATAGTCGCCCCATTATCTCTTCGATTCCGAATACCAATCATAATGCCTTCCACAAAACCTAGGTTAGGATTACCGACTACACGGAATGTTCCTACCTCTCGTTCCGTTCCGCTAAATTCATCTGTCCGAATATGCGGCACTTCAAAGGCAGCATTAGCTGGGAGGTTCTGCCTATTCCTTTGTCGCTTAATACTTTGTAAAGAATCTAATGGAAAATCAATCGCATTATCTGGATGCCACACCTCATTGACATAAGCATCATCAAGGATACTAACGGGTAGATTCTCTCTATTAGACATCGTTAACGGAATCTCATATTCATAATAATTTTCTTCAAAATCATTACCTAGCCGCATAAAGAGTTGTACTTCGCCGGGGTCATATTCAGCGGTTCCCAATTCGTCCTCTGCGTGGACGAACATCTTGATCCGATCATAGACCCGCATATCCATATCTACCCGTTTATAAATGGCCCTAGCATCTCCATCAGGCAGATCACAAACGGACATCGACAAGGATTGCTCATTCTGTAGGGCATTCGGGAATGGCCCCAAAGAATTCTCTCGGACAATCCCGGCAGGTAATACATATGGAAAGGGAAAACGACTACTATTTTCTTCTATATTGACAGCGTTCACATCAAAGTCAGCCGTTTCTGGAGGATTCGTAGGAATATCAATAATTGTACTTAAGGCTCTAAGGTATCTTCTCCATTGGTTTCTGACTAGTTCTAGTCTAGCAAAACGTAAGGTCACAGGGTCTTTAAACCCTTTCATGTACATCCGCATAAATCGGATCGCTCTAAAATCAGAAATACCTCCTACTACATTCGTAGGCTGATTTAAAGGAATTTTAAAACGATACCAAGTTTCTGGACCCGCTGGACCATTTGGTCTAGATACAATGGAATCCGTGACAAAGTTATTTAATGCGATGCCTCCCATCCCATCAGAACCTAATGGAATTCTATATTCATAAAAAGATTCTGTCTCATTCAAACTATTATTTCTATCCAAATCCTCGGAGTCAGGTTGGTTGGAACTAGCCTGTAAGTTTCTACTATCTCCAGCAGATTCGGAATTACCTTGCTGACCATTAAAACGGCTATATCTTTGTCGAATACCATCCACATCATTTTGATACAAAGAATCTTCATTGAAGAAAACAAAGTTATCATTAGATGGATCATTCAAGATTTCTGCCTTTGCTTGAGGGGTTAAATCAGATGCTTGAATCGAAGCAATATAATCGCTAAAGTGTTCTCGTTCTCCAGCATCATCAAAACCATCTAAGCCCAAATCTTGTTGTCTTCGTCTATCAGGATCGTTTTCGAATGCTGTGACAATATTTCTTCTACGAGGTATTCGTGACCAATTCGTTAAATCTACTTGCTGCGCTAATGGATCTATATTACAAGTGTCTGCCCCAGCATCAATCGTATTTCGATCATTGGCAACAGGAATACCATTTTCAAAGAAGTATCTTGAATCTCTCAAAATATCCTCTGATACATTTCCTAAATGGAAGACTAAATCCCCTTCATTTGTAAAGTTTTCAATGAAAGGACTTAGCATCCAAAATTCTATAAATTCGTAGTTATTTTGTTCAAAATTTGTATTGGGCATATCCCGCATAATTCCTGCCCATCTCGTTTCAGGTTCTTTTAAATTACCATTATTATCCAAGCCTTCAGAGTAAACTGATCCTTCCTGTTCTTCAAAATTATAAGCTCCTCTTCTACGAGGATCATAATGTAAGTCTAAAGACTGAACAATGTTGTTATCGAAGCCTTGTAGTTGCAGGTTCGGGAATATCTCCGTTTGTCTGACTTGTCTGGTATATGGATGATCTAAGTCTTCATCTGGACTATTTCTATAGGCCGCTTGATCGATTCTATACCAATTTAAATGCGCTCGATTGACACCTGATAAAGTATTATCTACTAGGGCAGATTCTGGGAAGCCAGGGTTATTTCCAAATGCGTCATCTTGTGGGACAGAGGCCAATACCCATTTCGTTGTAGGTGTTCGTAGATCTAAACTACTGGCACTACCTTCAAAGTCATCTATATAAACAGCGCCTTCATCTTCGGCTTGATTAATTGCTCTTGAGTGCCCCGGTTTTAATGCCGCTACTTCGGCACTCACCGTAATAGAAGATTCTGCTTTTGTACTATAGAATGGAAGGGCATCAAGGGCTTTAGTTAACCAAGGTGTTTCTTTCGTATAATTAAAATCTAAACCGTAGACTTTATTATTAATAGGATCATCACCGAAGTTTACTTTTTGTGTAAATGGTCGTTCAAATAACTGCATAAAAGTCGCTCCGATATTGGAGTTTTCTCCTAATTCATAATCCGCCCGCACCCCTAGCAGGGTCTTGGTTTGAAATCCGAATAAAGTATTATCTTCAAAGGAGACATTAACAGGAACGCCTGAATTTAAGATCGCATCATTCAAAATTCTAACCCGCCCGATATTATAATCTACCTCATAATCAATTCCTTCTTTTAAAACTTGACCACCTGCATTTACTCTAACCGAACCTCTAGGAATATTGAAGGCTCCTAAAGAGATTTCCGAAGATACCGCAGACTTATATTCTCCTTTTAAAACAAACTTATTGAACTCTGGAAATTCCCTCGCAAGGATGACCGTAGAATCGTATAACATTGGGTAAGATACCGCCTGAACGATACGTTCTGCCGCCGCACTATTAGGCACTCTCTCTCGAATAGTTCTTTCCAAACCAGTACCGAAAGGCTCTAGTACTGGAAACATGACCCGTCCATTTCTAGGATTAATCGTAATGCCCGGTACATAATCAAAAACGCCATCAGGTTGAGGGTCTCTAAGGATATTCAGATTATCTAAATTTAATAATCTCAATAAAGGGAAACGAGAAATTTCAGGCTCTGGAATGAACCGTAAATCTCCTCTCCCCGGAGCTTGGTAAAATACCTCTAACCTAAATTCTTGCTCATCCACTTGGTATGCTCCAACATTATAAATGTTCTTCATCATCAAATCCCACAATGGCATATCTACTCGTGGCGTAGAACTCTTTAACATCTTCAGAAACAGGACATTCTGCGGATCAGACGTACATTCATCAGAATCGGGCTTGGTAGCGGTCACATCGTTTGCGAACTCTCCTACTTGAAATACTCGACCATTGTATATGTACTCATATGCTACTGCCAACACCTGATCTGGTTGCAAATTAACATTGACCGATACATAGCCTAACTGTGCATCAAACTCGTACTCTGTGCGAGATAACAATCTAGCACTCACCTTTTCAAAATCTTCCGTTTGCTTAAAATTATATGGCGCACTCTGAACAGTATTTACTACATTATCCAAAATGTGCGCTTGCTCATCATCTAGTAAATCTTCTAAGGAATTGGAATTATTAGCAGGTAAGCCTCTACCAAAAATATCTGTATTCCTTGGAGAGGGAGGGGCTTGTACAGTCCAAGTTTCTTCGGGTTCTCCTAAATCTGTAAAAGAGGCAATTTCTCTAACCTGCTCAGTTGCATTCCGATCATTAGTGACCCAGACTTGAATTCTGGTAACGGTTGTTAAACTGTTAACTTGTGGAAGGTTTTGTAAAGCTGCCTCAAAATTATCTCTAAAATAATGAGATAAAAAGAAGTGTCGATTTTCATCATATTCATCTGCAAATACTTCAAATTCTTGTACTTGACTACCTCCTTCTAATTGTATATTTTCTCTTTGGGATTTTTGTTGGGCAGCAATCAAACTTAAATTCAAATACCCAAATTTAAGGTCTGTTCTTAAACCAAAAAGATTTTGACTTCCTTGAATTAGCTGCCCTCTAAGAGGCAAACTAACGTTACCTGCCTCAATATTTTTTATAATTTCATCTTCACTAAAAGCATCACTGGCATAGCCTAAATTTAATTGGTTTTCAAAATCAAAAGTAGCACCAGTATTATAGTTAGTAGACAAGTTCAGCTTTTCTCCGATTTTTCCTTCCACATTCATTTGAATGTCCATATCAAAATCAAACCCACCCTGACGCTGTTGTCTTCTGGTTAAAATAGGATTCTCTACATTTTGAAAATCTACACCAAAGGTTAAATCAATGTTACCTTGTGGTCGTATATCTACCTCTGTCCCACCAAAAAGACGATCAATGAGGGAATTTTCTATTTCTGATTGTAATTTTGCAATAGGATCTATCTTTCCACTGATATTATCATCATCCGTACTTACCCCTGCTAAGTTGTTAAAGTAATTTCGCTCCTGTTGCTTTGCTTCGTAATCCAAATATTCTTGGAAAGACATATAGGTTGGTGCCCGATAATAATCTTCTCCAATTTTTTCGGTAATGATATAAGAGCCAGACTCTACATCATATTCTACTTTCTGCTCAATAACAGCAGGGTCTTTCAGATCGAATGGATTATTATTCGGATTATTGATAAAATCTCCAGTTCTGTCAATCAAAGGAATCGTATCGGGAGATATTTGAACCGCAACGTCCATCTCAAATGGATCAGGCAAGGAGTATCCAGTATTGGGATAATCCATCCCAAAGGCTACTAATACGGTACAAAGACAAGTACAAAATAGTATAGCTGTTTTGCTCATGGTAAAATAGTGTAGAAACCAGAATTGTTCGTCCTTATAGTGAACAAAAGCGTTTCTAATCTGTCTTAAAGATGTCTACGTGAAAAAAAATGGATATGAATTTTTCTAATTGCAGGATTTAATAACGACAAAACATAACTTGAATATCTAGGACGGAATCTTTTGACCTCATTTTCTCGTCCAGTTGACCAACTTATTATTTTGTCGTTACCTAAAAATCATATACCTAGTAATTATATCCAAATATCAAACGAACTAAAGCGTTTTTATTGCTTGTCAGTTGACATTTTAACAACAATAATTTTAATAAATTATAGGTTTTAAAGTGGGGTATCAAAAAAGAGAGGAACAGTAGCAGATTTTGGTGGCATCCTAAGTCCATCAGTTAAAAAACGGTAGCCAAAGTGTCGGACACCTCCTAAGGTGTCCGACACTTTTGATTTACCTAAAATCCTTTTAATTCAATTGTCTTAGTGCCAAACGTATTAAATCTTCTACTTTTTTCAAGTTAGGTTGCTCCTTTAATATCTTTGTCAAAACCTTCTGTGCCTGCACTTTATTAACCTGCAAAGCTAACAAAGCAGATAACGCCTCTTCCCTCAATGTATTGCCTGAAGCAGTAATAACTGTCGGCATATCACCACCATCTTTGATTAATTTATCTTTCAAGTCTAAAATCACTCTTTTAGCAGTTTTAGGACCAATACCTTTGACTGTCTTAAAAGCCGCCACATTTTCTCCAATAATAGCTGCCCTCGCTTCCTCTGGTGTCATAGAAGACAATAGCGTTTGCGCTGTACTAGGTCCGATACCAGATACAGAGATCAAGTGCCGAAAAAGGTTTCTTTCGGCTGCTTCTGCAAAACCGTATAGCGTTTGGCTATCTTCTTTTACATGAAAATGGGTAAGAATTTTGACTTGCTCCGCTTTTTCTATACTCGTATACGTATTTAAACTAATATTGATTCGATAACCGATACCTCCTGTTTCAACAACTATATAGGTTGGACTTTTGAAGGTAATAGGACCTTTGATGTAGGAAATCATGGATTGGAGACTTTAGGAACGGTGTAGAAATAGATTTACAAACCTGCCCGACTCAGGCAGGCGGGTTTAGGATAGCTTATTTTGTTGCTAGTTTTGGCTTTGAAAATGCCTTTCAACTCCAGGTTATTATAAAAGATTGCGAAGGTACAACTTTTGAGCAATTACTTAAAAACTGGAAAATAGGTTTATAGAGCGGAATGAGAAATGATGAATCCATTAAATAACAACGAAATAATAAATTCCGCAAGTTGGCTCTAGAAATGGTTCAATAATAAATGTACATTCTTCTACTTGTTATTTTTCTGTTTGATGAATTTAAAAAATTAGTGCATAGCAGAGCTACGGACTTATTTTTTAAGTTTCTCAAACTGGAAAAGAATAGAGGCAGATGCGTAAGTTATTGTTTTGTTGTTACTAAATGTTAAAAATCCAGTATTTACGTTCTGTTGGGTATTCATCATTTTTCATTCATCATTGAAAACTTACCCTCCCACCCTGTAAAATCCTACCTACCAAGCTTTTATCTATATATAATAAAACTTTATTTTTGCCACTTTTTTTTAATTACCCATACGATAGCTAATTTTCATCTTAATTTTTATTTTTATATTCCTACTCTTCCCTCCTAACTCATTGATTGAGATCATCTTATATCAAAAAATAACACTATTGAAAAAGTGGTTTTAATTTCGTTTTAAAATTAAATTTAAAATCTTTTATAGGTCAAAAAGAAAATAAAGTGGAAGATATATCTTGTAATTCTATTTTTTTACTAAATTTGATTTCCGTATTTTTTACACTAAGTAACGACAAAACATATAACTCCGCCATTTGGATGGTCTCTTTTGCCCTCATTTTCCACTAAAAATTATTTCCGTAGCCCAGCTATGCAAAGATTTTTAGCGAAAGCTGAGAACAAAATCTTCTCGTCCAGATGACCAACTTATCATTTCGTCGTTACTAAGTATCAAATATTTATTAAACCACTAGTTTTTTTAACTTAAAATCAGCTTTAAAAATCAGCTTATGAGACAAAAATCATTAACAAAGTCTAGTAGTTGGCTGCAGTTAGGCATTGTCGTCATCGCCTTACTGATGACCAATTTACTGTCTGCACAGGTGAGCGGTGTAATTACTGATGCAGAAAATGGAGAACCATTAATTGGTGCTTCGATTTTAGTACAAAGTAGTTCAACAGGAACAGTAACAGACTTCGATGGGTCTTTTACACTAGATGCCAGTCCTGGCGATGTGTTGGAAATTAGCTATACTGGCTATTCTTCACAAACAATGACACTTGGTAATGAAACAACTCTAGCAATCTCTCTCTCTCAAGGAGTTTTGATTGATGAAGTAGTTGTTACTGGGTACTCGACTCAAAGAGAAAGAGACATTACAGGTGCCGTTGCCGTAGTAAAAGCGGACGAATTAAACGAAGTTACAGCAACCAGTTTTGCTCAAAAATTACAAGGAAAGGTGTCGGGTGTGACTGTACAGTCTGATGGTTCTCCGGGTGCAGGTTCTGTAGTTCGGATTAGAGGTATATCTTCTTTCCAAAACAATGATCCATTATACATTATTGATGGTGTACCAACGACTGACACCTATAATACTGGTATCAATCCGAACGATATTGAGTCTATTCAAGTATTGAAAGATGCATCCGCTTCTTCTATTTATGGCGCAAGAGCGAATAATGGAGTAGTAATCATCACTACAAAGAAAGGAACAAAGGGAAAGACTCAAATCACTTACAATGCTACCATTGGTTCACAAACACCAGTAGGCAGGTATGATTTAATCACTGATCCAGCTCAGTACTCTGAAGTGGTTTGGCGTTCTTTTGAAAATTCTAGTTTAGGAGATATTCCTGCAGAAGTACCATATGCAGCAGGTCGAGGTGTTATTCCAGAATACATTTATGCAGGAGACTATAGTGGATTTCCAGCAGGTCAACCAGTAAATGAGGCAAACTATAGTTTTCCTGATAACTTAATCATGCGTTCTAATCCAAACGGTACAGATTGGTGGGATGAGGTATTTAGCCCAGCAATGATTATGGAGCACACTTTGGGTGTGAATGGTGGAGGTGAAAATTCAAGATTTGCGATGTCTTTTGGTTATTTAGACCAAAATGGTACAATGATACATACTGACTTTGATCGTTTTACTCTTAGAGCAAATTCTGAGTTTAGCAAAGGAATATTCACTATCGGTGAAAATTTCTCTTTTGCTAGATCTACTAGTGTTGGTCAGGTTGGTGGAAACCAAGATGAGCAAAATACAATGACTCAAATTCTAAAAGCACAATCCATTATCCCAGTATTTGATATTTCTGGTGTAAACTTTGGTGGTGGTAAAGCGAATGGTTTGAGTAATGGTAGTAATCCAGTAGCACAACAGTTTAGAAACAAGGATAACAGAGGAATCTTTTATAAAGCTTTAGGTAATACTTATTTACAAGTCGAAGTAGCTGAAGGTTTGAAATTAAGAACTTCCATTGGTATCGAATATTTCGACAACTTCACAAATGGATTTAGTTTCCCAACTTTTGAAGAATCTGAGCCTACTGTTAATACTTCTTTCCAAGAACAAAGAGAGGGTGGCTTCAACTGGACTTGGACAAATACTGCTACTTATAATACTAACGTAGGCGGCGTGCACGATATCGGCGTATTAGTTGGTTATGAAGCAATTAAGAATAATTTCAGAGCAATACAGGGTAGCTTAGGGAACTATTTTACAACTGATATTAATGCTTGGTATTTGAATACTGGTTTGGGAGCACCTGATTCTAGAACAGTAAATTCTTTTGGTAACTTTAGTACCCTTGCTTCTGCATTTGGTAAGATTGATTACTCTTATGATGATACTTACTTATTCAGTTTTACAGTAAGAAGAGATGGTTCTTCTAACTTTGGTAGAGACCAAAGATACGGTGTATTCCCAGCAGCTAGTGTCGGTATACGTTTATCTAACCTAATTGGCGAGAATGACATATTTGATGATTTAAAGCTTAGAGCAGGTTGGGGTATCACAGGTAACCAAAATATTCCTGGTGGTAACACGGTAAATAGATTCGGTGGTGGAACTGGTTCTTCTTTCTATGATATTAATGGTACTAATAACTCTTTAGTTACAGGGTATGCTTTAACAAATAGAGGAAATGCTGATACGAAATGGGAAGAGAATGTATCTATCAACATAGGTTTGGACGGATCTATTTTAAATGGTAAAATGGACTTCGTAATAGATCTTTATGATAGAACAACAGACGGATTATTATATAATCCAACTTTACCTGCAACGGCTGGTTCTGCAAGTCCTCCTTTCGTTAACATTGCAAAAATGAATAACAAAGGAATTGATTTTGCTGTTAATTATAGAGAAAAAGCTAATGCTAGTTTTGGTTACAACATAGGTTTAAATATCTCTGCTTATAAGAATGAGATCAAAGAAATTGATGGAGCAAGAACAGAGTTCTTCCCACAAAATCCTATTGGAAGAATTGGAAATATATCTTATAATCCAATCGGTAAGCCAATTAGTACATTCTACGGATGGCAAACAGATGGTATCTTCCAATCTCAAGCAGAAGTAGATGCACATGCTGATCAAACTGGTAAGGCAGTCGGTCAATTAAGACTAAGAGATTTGAATGCGGATGGTGTGATCAATGATGACGATTTAGGAGATATTGGTAGCCCTCATCCGAAATTTACTGCTGGTATGAACTTAGGCGTAAACTTCGGCGATTTTGATGTTTCTACTTTCTGGACTGCTTCTGTAGGAAACAAAATATACAACTACAATAAGCTGTTTGAAGTATTTAGATTCTTTAATGCGAATGTTAGAAAAGATATATTGGAAAATTCTTGGAGCCCAACTAATACAGATGGTATTTATCCATTAATTAATGAAGATGATATTTTCTCTGAAAACTCTACTGATTTCTACGTAGAAGATGGTTCTTATTTACGAATGACTACGCTTCAACTTGGATATACATTGAACAGAGATTTATTAAACAAGATAGGATTAGGTTCTGCAAGAATTTACTTACAAGGACAAAATTTACTGACTATTACTGGTTATAGTGGTATTGACCCAACTTTATCAAGTTTCAATATTGCTAATGATGGTGGTATTAACGCAAGTGACCAAAGAATGGGTTTTGATTTTGGTAACTATCCATCATCTAAGATTATTCAGGTGGGTATTAATGCTGCTTTCTAAGCAACATCGGTAACCAATTAATAATTCAATTATAATAAGAGCTTGTCTAAATTTTGTACAAATTTTAGACAAGCTCTAAGGAAAACGTTAGCCAACAAGAAATAGAGGTAAATGTCATAGGTAGGTCATTTATGCTGTTTTTGATGGGGTAATGATTAGTTAAAACACAACTAAATTCTTAAAATTGTGTTGGTTAACGGAAGAGCCTTATTCAATCATAAAAAGATTAGTTCAAATGAAAAAAAATAAATTTTTAGTATTAATCGCATTTGCGGTCTTCGGTGCAACATTTTATGCTTGTTCTGATGACTTCTTAGAAGCACCAGCGCAAGGTGCGCTAGATGCTGGAACACTAGCAAATGAAGCTGGTGCGGATGCAGCAATTATTTCTGCTTATTCTTTACTAGATGGCTGGGCAGAATCTTGGGGAGTTGTTTCTTCTCCTTGGCCAGCTTCTGGTAGTAATTGGATTTGGGGAAGTGTCATGTCAGATGACGCACACAAAGGATCTGAAGCAGGTGACCAAGGTCAAACAGAGGAATTAGAATTATTCCAATGGGCACCAGGTAACACTTACTTTAATGATCGTTTCATCATTATATATGAGGGTGTTGCTAGAGCGAATGCAGCGATTGCTCTTGTAAAAAGTGTAGAAAGTATTGATGCTAATAAAAAAGCATTATTGGAAGCGGAAGGAAGATTCTTGAGAGCGCATTATCATTTTGAGGCGTGGAAAATGTGGAAGAATGTTCCATATTATACAGAAGATGATACAGATTTTAGAAAAGCTAATACAGAAGATATTATACCTAGATTACAAGCTGATTTTGAAGCAGCAGTTGCATCCTTGCCAGCTGTACAAAGTCAAGTGGGTAGAGTTACACAAGGAGCTGCTCAAGCATACTTAGGAAAATTACACCTATATAATGGTGATTTTGCTGCTGCTAAATCAAATTTTGATGCCGTAGTGAATGGTGGTAATTATGCATTGAACCCATGTTTCCATGATATTTTCTCTTCTGGTTTAGAAAATGGTCCAGAAATGATTTTCTCTATTCAAGCATCTGTAAATGATGGTACTTCTGAGGGACAGAATGGTAACTTCGGTGACCGTTTGAACTTCCCACACGGGGGTAGTCCATTTGGATGTTGTGGATTCCACCAGCCAACTCAAAACTTGGTGAATGCACACAGAGTAGGTGACAATGGTTTGCCTTTATTTGATTCTTTTAACACAGAAGATGTAGGAGATGAGTATACAGGTCCTCTTGATCCTAGATTAGATTTCACTGTAGGACGAGATGGTATTCCGTTCTTGAACATTGGTGTTCACGATCCTTCATGGATTCGTGCAAGATCTTTCCAAGGACCATTCAGCCCAAAGAAATTCTCTTATATGCAAGGAGAGAATCAACAAGCAGGTGGTTGGGTAAGTACTCAGTTGTCTCCAATCAATGTACCAATCATTCGTTACTCTGACGTACTTTTAATGTTAGCAGAGGCAGAAGTTGAATTAGGTAATTTAGAGCGTGCAAGAGAGTTAACGAATATGGTAAGAGGTAGAGCTGCTGGTTGTGCGCAAGGTGCCGATGGTTCTGTTATGGCAGGTATTTCAGATGGTGCTGCCTATAACAATTATGCAGTTTCAACTTATGAAGATGCTTGGACAGATGCTGGTGCCGCTAGAGATGCAGTACGTTATGAAAGACGTCTTGAACTAGCATTAGAAGGTCACCGTTTCTTCGATTTAAGAAGATGGGGTATCGCTGAGCAAGTAATGAATAAATACATTGCAGAAGAGCAGCCAAAAAGACCTTACTTAAATAACTCTGCTGGCTACCAATCTCCAAAGAATGATTTATTCCCAATACCTTCTCAGCAAATTCAGTTGAGTCGAGTAGATGGTGTAGAAATGATCCAACAGAATCCTGGATTCTAAGATTTATATTGAATTGAATTCGACAGAGAGACTATATTTAATTATATAGTCTCTCTTTTTTTTGCTAATTTTGATGAGCGAGTATGTTAGTCAACGAGAATATGATACGATTTTGAATAACTTGACTATGATAAAACAAACACTTTATTTTCTAACGATTGTTATATTTTTCCAATTCCTATCTTGTACGTCAGATTCCAAAAAATCTACTACTCCTACCCTACCGAAAAACACTTTATTCCAAAAACTAGCTCCTACTGCAACTGGCATTGATTTTATTAATGAGGTTCAAGATGGAAAAGATTTTAATGTGTTGACCTATCGTAATTTTTATAATGGTGGTGGTGTCGGCATAGGAGATTTTAATAATGATGGTTTGCAGGATGTGTTCTTTACTGCCAACATGGCTTCCAATAAGTTATACCTGAATAAAGGGGATTGGCAGTTCGAAGACATTAGTGACGCTGCTGGCATTGCAGGCAAACGTGGTTGGAGTACGGGCGTTTCTTTAGTAGATATTAATGCCGATGGTTTTGTGGATATATATGTATCGAATTCTGGAGATATTGCAGGAGATGATCGAGAAAATGAACTTTATATTAATAATGGGGATTTAACTTTTTCAGAACAGGCGAAGGACTATAATTTAGCGAATGCAGGATTTAGTACACACGCCTCTTTTTTTGATTATGATATGGATGGGGACTTAGATTGCTATATATTGAATAATAGTTTTAAAGACCCTAGTAAGTTGCGTTCTTTTAGTAAGACTAGAGAGGAAGATGACCTCTTAGGCGGAGATAGATTAATGCGAAATGATAATGGTCGTTTTGTGGATGTAAGTGCAGCAGCAGGCATCTATACTAGTGGTATTGGTTTCGGCTTGGGAGTTTCTGTAAGTGATATTAATAATGATTTCTTGCCTGATATTTATATTAGTAATGATTTTTGGGAGCGAGATTATATATATATCAATCAAGGGGATGGTACTTTCTCAGAAGAACTTTCAGACCGTGTAGCTATTTGTTCGGTCTCTAGTATGGGCGCAGATATAGCGGATTTGAATAATGATGGGGCAATGGATATTTTCACAACGGATATGCTAGCCGCCGATAATTATCGGCTAAAAGCCATGACTGTTTTTGATCCAGTCTATTTGGATAATTTAAAATACCGATCTAGTTTTCATTATCAAGAATTACAAAATTGTTTACAGATAAATGATGGGCAAGGTAATTTTCAAGAACTAGCCTCTATGAGTGATGCCGCTGCAACGGATTGGAGTTGGGGGGCTCTAATTTTTGACTTTGACAATGATGGAAAAAATGATATTTATGTTTGTAATGGCATTTACAAAAACATCATGGATCAAGACTTTACCAACTTTATCGCAGATAAAGATGAAGTCAAAAAAATCGTTACAGAAAGAGGAGAATTTGACTTTAGAGATTTCTTGCCTTACCTCTCCTCTACTCCATTAAGTAATTATGCTTTTGTCAATCAAGGTAATAACCAATTTAAAAATCAAGCAGCAGCATTAGGTTTTGGCGAAGCCAATTTTAGCAATGGCGCAGCCTATGGAGATATGGACAATGATGGGGATTTAGACTTGATTATTAACAACGTGAATATGTCTGCTAGTGTTTACAAAAACATGGCTAGCCAAAAGGGCAATCATTTTCTCAAAATAAACTTACAACAGCCCACCAGCAAAAATCAAATGGCCATAGGTACAACAGTAGAGGTAAGTACCCCCACCCAAACCTATACCCAACAGCATTATATAGTGAGGGGCTTTCAAAGTAGTGTGGCTGCTGGCTTGACATTTGGCTTAGGAGACGATACAACTATAGAAAAAATAAAAGTGATCTGGCCAGACCAAACAGAACAGGTTATTAATAATATTTCTGTAGATACGACCCTCAACATACTAAAAAACACTAATAAAAAAACAAGTCCTATAAGCAATAGCCTTAACTATCATTTGGTAGCTTCAAAAAGTATTAAGAATAGCCAGCATCAAGAAAATACCTTCAATGATTTTGATCGAGAAAGAATGTTACCACGGATGCACTCTACAGAAGGCCCTGCTATCTTAAAGGGAGATATTGATAATGATGGTCACTTGGATTTAGTTGCCTTAGGAGCTACTGGAGATGTAGATAAGATTTTTCTACAAAATACCACTGGACAATTTATAAGAAAACAAACCACTGCCTTTGATGCAGATAAATCCTTCGAAAGTGTATGTGGTGCTTTATATGATAATGACAAGGATGGCGATTTAGATTTATTGATTGGCTCGGGGGGCAATGACTTTAGCAAAGGGATGGACGGTTTCTTACTGCGCTACTATGAAAATGATGGTAAGGGAAATTTCTCAAATATAAAAGCTAAAACGCCTCCTGCTGGTGGACAATTTTCTGCTATCCGACCTTGTGATTTTGATAAGGACGGGGATATGGATCTATTTATTGCAGGCAGATCTATACCGGGTAATTATGGCTTGACTCCACGCAGTTTCTTATTAAAACGAGAAGGCAACTCTTGGATAGATATTACCGAAAAAGAATTAGGTACAGCGGGTATGATTACGGATGCTCTTTGGACGGATTATGATATGGATGGCGATGAAGACTTATTAATAGTCGGAGAATGGATGCCTATTACGATCTTTAGCAACGAGGGGAATAGTTTCCGTAAATCAACCATTGATAATACGGCTGGTTGGTGGCTAGACATCAATGCTAATGATCTAGATAATGATGGAGACATGGATTATGTCTTAGGTAACTGGGGACTCAATTCTAAATTTAAAGCTTCTCAAGCGCATCCTTTATCTTTATATGTAAAAGACTTTGATAAAAATGGCAAGTCTGAATTCATCCTAAATTGGAAGCCACCCGGAGAAAATAAAGTCTATCCTTTTCCTTCCAAAATGGACATAACGGCTCAAATGCCTTCTTTGAAAAAGCGATTTTTAAAATATGAAGAATACGCTAATGCGGATTATCAAAAATTGTTTACTGCAGCGGAACGTAAAGGGGCTATTACTAGAAAAGCGAATACGCTTAATAGTGCTATCCTTAGAAATAATAATGGACAATACCAATTGGAGTCTTTACCTTTTGCTGCTCAGGTAGCCCCTATGTTTACGTCTGTCATTGATGACTTTAATAAAGATGGCATTAAAGATATTTGGATGGGAGGAAATTTTTATGGTTTGAAACCTGAAGTAGGTCGGCATAATTCTTCTAAGGGGGTGTTGCTTTTAGGGGATACGAATGGTGGTTATGAGTTGGGTGCAGCAGCTCCTATTACTGGAGAGATTCGGGATGCACATATTGTAGTGAATCGACTTGGGCAAAAGAGGATTATTGTTGGTGTGAATAATGGGGCTATTGAGGTATTGACTTATTAAAAAACTTGAATGAATCGAATAATATATTTCTATTTACTACTACTAGCAATCGGGTGTCAGTCCGATCCAATGCCTCAATTCACCTCCCTGCCAAGTACGCATACAGGTATACAATTTAATAATGTCATCCAAGATCATGACAGCTTAAGTATTTTGAGTTATGAATATATTTATAATGGTGGCGGCGTAGGAATTGGGGATCTGAATGGCGATGATTTACAAGACGTAGTTTTTACAGGCAACATGGTGTCAAATGCCATTTATCTCAATAAAGGCAACCTACAATTTGAAGATATTTCAAATACAGCCGGTATTCTGGAAGCAGATAGATGGAGCACAGGCGTTAGCTTAGTGGATGTCAATACTGATGGATTATTAGATATTTATATCTCTGCTAGTGGACATGATAAAATAAAAAATAAATCCAATCAACTATTTATCAATCAAGGAGTGAATGCGAATGGAGTGCCTACATTTATTGATAAAGCAGAGGCTTATGGGATCGCTGATACTAGTAACACCACTCATGCAGTATTCTTTGATTATGACAATGATAATGACTTAGATTTATTTTTGATTGTCAATAGAATGCGGCCCGACCAAAGTCCTAGTCGATATAGAAAAAAAGCAAAAGATGGAAGTGCTCCTACGACCGATCGTTTGTATAGAAACGAATGGAATGAGCAGTTAGGGCATCCAGTATTTACAGAGGTCGGCAAAGAAGCAGGGATATTAGTAGAGGGTTTTAGCTTAGGGGTAAACATCTGTGATTTAAATAAAGATGGCTGGAAAGATGTATATATCACCAATGATTATTTGACCAATGACTTACTTTATATCAATAATCAAGATGGCACTTTTACCGATCAAGCAGCTAGTTATTTTAAGCATACTTCTTTTTCAGCAATGGGTAATGATGTAATTGATTTGAATAATGATGGTCATTCAGAAGTCATTGCAGTAGATATGTTACCAAAAGATAACTATCGAAGAAAGACTATGCTTCCGCCAAATAAATATGTGGACTATCTAAACAATGAACGCTATGGATACCAGTATCAATCCATGCGGAATACCTTGCAGGCTAACAGAGGTGTAGATTCCTTACAAGAAGGAGAAGCATTATTTAATGATATTGGATTGATGGCTGGCGTGGCAGCAACAGATTGGAGTTGGACGCCATTAGTAGCGGACTTTGACAATGATGGTTATAGGGATTTAATAGTAACGAATGGTTTTCCAAAAGATGTAACCGACCGAGACTTCATTGATTATAACATGAGTGTGAATGCCTACGCAGATGACGGCTTTCTGATAGACAAAATCCCATCGGTAAAAATTAAAAATTACGCTTTTAAAAATACAGGAAACTTTGGTTTTGAGGATGTAACAGATCAATGGGGCATTACCACTCCCTCCTTTTCGAATGGGGCAGCTTATGGGGATTTAGATAATGACGGAGATTTAGATTATGTGGTCAACAACATAGGGCAAGAAGCATTTATATTCAAAAATGAAACACTCACTCAAAACTGGTTACGCATTAAGTTAAAAGGCCCTATTAGTAATCCATTGGGAATTGGGGCTACAGTCTCTGTGTATCAAGATAGTATGGGTTTACAAGTAAATGACTTTACCTTGACGAGAGGATATTTATCTTCTAATGAGCCGCTCGTCCATTTTGGACTAGCGAGTTTGCAACAGATTGATAGTGTAATTGTACAATGGCAAGACGGTAAGCGGAGTAAATTAACTCAGGTATCAGCTAATCAATTATTGACCATAGATCATACGACTGCAACAAAGATAATACCTCAGCCAGCACCTACTTCTGACCAACTCTTAGTAGATATTACAAATGAGATAGGCTTAGGTTATCTCCATCAAGAGACGGATTATATTGATTACAATTTACAACCAATGTTACCACATAAGTTGTCGCAATACGGTCCAAGTTTAGCAGTATCAGATGTGAACAATGATGGGCTAGAGGATTTATTTATTGGAGGTTCTCATTTTGAAAAAGGTACTTTTTTTCTTCAACAAAAAAATGGCCAATTTAAAGAAGCAGACCTTATCCAATATGGAGACAAAGAAGATTATGTCTCAGAGGAATTGGGTGCTTTATTTTTTGATGCAGATATGGATGGAGATGATGATTTGTACTTAGTACATGGCGGCTATGAATATGACATTAGGGACACCCAATATGTTGATCGCCTATATATCAATCACCAAGGTACTTTCCAGTACGATAAAAATGCATTACCAGAAATATTTTTGAGTGGTCTTTCTGTCAAAGCAGCAGATTATGATAAAGATGGAGATTTAGATTTATTTGTAGGTGGTAGAGTCCACCCAGCAAAATATCCACTGCCAGTTAATAGCTATATTCTACGAAATGAAAGCACGCCACAACAGGCTAAATTTGTTGATGTAACCTCAACAGTTGCCCCTATGCTTACCAGTATAGGAATGGTGACTGATGCCTTATGGACGGATTATAATAATGATGGATGGATCGACTTAGTGCTCGCTGGAGAGTTTATGCCTATCCAGTTTTTGAAAAATAATGGCAATAGTTTTATAGATGAAACAACTACAAGTGGAATTACTTCCGAAACAGGTTGGTGGAATAGTTTGGTCAGTGGCGATTTTGACAATGATGGAGATATAGATTATATAGCAGGTAATACGGGAAATAATACAGTTACTAGTATTTCTGAAAAACATCCATTCAAGGTGTATTATAAAGACTTTGATAATAATAAACAAGAAGATTTAATTCCTGCTTGTTTCTTTCCTGATGAAAATGGGCAGCTACAAGAATACCCTTATTTCGGCAGATTAGAAATTGCCAAGCAGATAAATATTATTAAGAAAAAATATTTAAAACATGAGCAGTTAGCTCGTACCCCAATGCCTGAAATATTTACGCCTGAGGAAATGGAAGGCTGTCTTGTTTTATCTGCTAATACGTTCCAAAGTGCTTATATTGAAAATATAGGTAAGGGAAAATTCCGTATACGCCCGCTACCTCCTATAGTGCAACGTGCGCCTATCTATGCAATGCATACAACAGACCTCAATAAGGACGGGTATCTAGACTTATTATTAGTCGGTAATGATTATGGAATGGAAGTATCTGTGGGTAGAATGGATGCCCATGATGGATTGGTTGCCATTGGAGATGGTACTGGAAATTTCCAATTTCAAACTTCTTCAAAAACAGGTTTCACGGTACAAGGCGATGCGAAGGCATTAGTAAAATTGTACCATGAAGAAAGTAAGCAAGCTATATATATTGCTTCCCAAAATAGAGGTCCTTTGAAAGCCCATACAAACAATAATACATTGACAAGCATCCCTACCCTACCTGACGATCAATATGCTATTTTAAAGTTAAAATCTGGTAAAGAACGTCGGCAAGAATTGTACTATGGATCTAGTTTCCTATCTCAATCAAGCAGAAAAATAGACATAAACGACACTATAGAATCGGTAAATCTCTATAATAGTAAAGGAATAGCAAGAAGCATTGAAATACCACAATGAATTAATACATTAAATAACAACTTTATTCACTAGAATTAGTTTATTTTATATATTGAAGTTGTTTAAAAATTATTACTCTAGCATTGACTAAACAAAATAGAAATATAAATATATGAAAGCAGCAGCTTTTACAAAATTATCCTTTTTCCTAATTTTAGTAGTGCTAAGTACCAACAGTATATTTAGTCAAGAATCTTATCAATTAGGAGGCGTTCCAAAGCCAAATGAGCCAATTATTTGGACTGGGCAAATCCTATCAGACGAAGATCAATCTCCTGTGATTAATGCGGTCTTGCAATCAGTGGGCGGCGTCAATGCTATTACTGATCTAGATGGTAATTTTAGTATCCCCTTAGATCAAAAGACTTACCGTTTTACTATTTCTGCCTTGGGATTTAAAGATATGGAAATTCAGTTGAATGCTCGTTCCTCTGGCAATTTATCTTTAACGCTTACTGTAGAGTCTGTATTAATTGATGAGGTGATTGTAAGTGGTGCTTCAGAACAAGACCAAATCAAAGAAATCACTCCTGGCTTGCAACGCTTAAATGCAGAACAATTAGAGAACCAATCTAAGTTTTTTGGAGAGATCGATATTTTAAGAAGTTTGCAATCTATATCTGGTGTCAATAATACAGGGGAAGGCGCATCTGGTTTTAATGTTCGTGGAGGAAATACCGATCAAAATTTAATTTTACAAGATGGACATTTAATCTTTAATCCCTCTCATGCACTTGGATTCTTTTCTTTATTTCATCCTGATTTAGTGCAATATGTAGATTTATACAAAGGAGGAATTCCTGCTAAATATGGTGGGCGTTTATCTTCTGTATTAGCTGTGGAAACGAGAGATGGTAGCAAAGAAAAATTCAAATTAAGAGGGGGAATAGGAATGGTCTCTAGTAGATTATCAGCAGAAGGACCTATTATTAAAGATAAGGTATCTTTCATTGTAGGATCAAGATATAGTTATGCAGATTGGATTTTCAATATAGCAGACAATCCCCAAGTCCAAAACAGTAGTGCCTTCTTTAATGATGTAACCGCAAAGATCAATGCAAGAATCAGTCAAACGACAAATTTTGGAGCTAGTTTTTTACGCAGTAGGGATGATTTCCAATTAGGCGAGGAAGCACGTTTTGATTATTCTACAATATCAGGGGAAGCCTATCTAAAGCAGCTAATTGGAGATAAAGCAAACTTGACATTAAGAGCGAATAAAGGTAGATACCAAAGCTCCTTATTTGATTTGAAAGGAAATGACCAATCTAAGTTTACGAATGCAATTGATTATCTCAGAGGGAAAGTAGATGTATTGTATATCATATCGGATACCTACAAATTAAATATTGGTGCAGATGTAAATATTTATGAGGTAAGTCCTGGAGAAATTGAACCCTTAGAAAATTCTTTCATCCTTCCTGATATACTTGGAAAAGAGAAAGGACAAGAACTGGCACTCTACATAGAGAATCAATTTAATCTATCCGATAACTTAGAAATTTCCGCGGGTCTCCGCTACACTAATTTTAACAATATCGGTCCTAATACTGTAAATATATATCCAGAAGATCAAATCAAAACAGATCGAAACATTATTAATGTACAATCATTTGAAGATGGCGCATCTATTGCCAGCTATTCAGGATTCGAACCACGTGCCTCTGTTAGATATGAATTAAACGAATTAAACTCCATAAAATTAGGCTATGCTAAGACCTATCAATACTTGGCACAAATATCCAATACAGCTTCTGCCACCCCTATTGATATTTGGCAATTGGCGAATCAACATGTGGCGCCGCAATATTCTGATAATTTCTCTATTGGTTATTTTAAAAATTTTGGAGTCAAAAAATATGAAAGTTCTGTAGAGGCGTTCTATCGGAAATCAGTCGGTATTCTGGATTACAAAGATTTTGCAAAATTATTACTTAATAAGCATATAGAAACAGAATTAGTCACGGGAGAAGGATTGGCTTATGGGGTAGAATTTAATTTCAGAAAACAAACAGGAAGCTTCCGATGGGATGCCAATTATACTTTTTCTAGTTCTACTCGAAATGTACAACCAACCAATACACAGGTAGGCATAAACAGAGGAGAATGGTATTCTTCTAATTACGACATTCCTCATGTATTTAATTTGAGTGTTTTCAAACAGTTTGAAAACAGAACTAATCTATCTGTCAATTTCACTTATAGAAGTGGTCGTCCAACTACAGCACCTGTTAGTTCGTATAATAGCGATAATGTGTTGAGTGTACCGATTTACTCCGATAGAAATAAATTTAGAGTACCTGATTTTCATCGTTTAGATGTAGCCTATACCATAGGCCCCTTTGGAAAAAACATGGACAAATTTGATCAAAGTATAACATTGTCTGTTTACAATTTGTATTCCAGAAGGAATGCATATTCTGTTTATTTTAGACAGAACCCATTTGATAGTGTGAAGGCAATACGAGTGGCAACATTAGGGTCAATATTTCCATCTATCACCTATAATTTTAATTTAAAGTAAGCGTCAATTCGTGAATTAGAGGTTAAAAAATCTCACGACTTCAAAAAGAAAATAATGAGAAAGAAAAATATATTATATCTACTAGCCATCGCTTTTCCATTTCTACTGTGGACTTGTGTTGACGAGATTAAATTAAATGTAGATACGGAACAGAGAACTTTAGTAGTAGATGGTTTTGTAACCGACAGTTTAGGAGATTTTCAATTGAAACTATCTCAGAGTGCGGTCATCGGAATAGGTAATGATAATATATTAGATCCTGTATCCAATGCAACGGTACAATTAATGGATACGGATGGATCGACTTATCCTTATACGGCACTAGAGGACGGGGTGTATCAATTATCTAATTTCAAAGCACTACGAGGAAAATCTTATTTTATTGATATTGTATTACCTGATGGAAATCACTATCAGTCAACACCTGCTGCTTTGAGATCTAGTAGTTCGATAGAAGATGTGACCTTTGAGGTCAGTGAAGAAACCTTCAGAAATAATGCTGGAGAATTTGTAACAGAGAATTTAATTAAAGCTAAAATAACAACTGATGTCTCCCAAGCCGACCCACCCCCCTTTCTTAGATGGAGAGTCTTCGGGGAGTATCAAATACAAGAAGGCTATCCCGGTGCTTTGGCACTTAGAAGGTGTTATGTGAAAGTAAATTTAGACCTCAATGATATTCGCTTATTTGATGCTTCTCAAATTAATGGCGATGTACTATACGAACAAGTAATCGCAGAAGCTACTTATGACTTTAGATTTGGCGAACAGTTCTGTCTTCATATTTCTCAGTTCTCTATATCCGAAGAAGAGTTTACGTATTGGAATAATATCAAAGAAGTAATAGATATTGATGGTGGTTTATTTGACCCCCCACCAGGTACAGTTGTTGGCAATATCAGAAATGTGGATAATCCTAATGATGTGGCGGTTGGCTATTTTTCCGTTGCTTCTATTTTCTTCCAACGAAAGTTTGTCAATAGTGATGACCTTGATTTTTTTATTCGACCTAAGTGTGCAGGTTTCCAACGGTTTACACCTTTTGGTTGCAGGGATTGTTTAGAAATTAATGGGGCCGTTCGAGAGCGACCTTATTATTGGGAATTTTGAGACAGTGTTTAGAACAGAGAGCAGAGAAGAACATATTAATATAAATGACAATACCGTTCAAAAATTTTTCTTTTTTAATTGCTATTTCTTTGATTTGTTACCAATGCCAACCTTTTGAAGCGGACAATTGGAGACAAAAAATAGAAGGAGTGGGTTCTCTATCTTCCCCACTTGCAATAGACTTAAATAAAGATGGAATTAAGGACATAGTCATTGGCGGTGGTGGAAAGGAATTTACTCCAATCAAAGAAGCAGTAATTGCTTTGGATGGAAAAGATGGGAGCATACTATGGACTACCCCTGCAAGAAATCAAGTCGTTGGGTCTGCAGTTTTCCAAGATATTACGCAAGATGGTATACCAGACATTTATATCGGAGGTCGCTCTGCTATTTTATTTGCATTAGATGGTAGCAATGGACAAATCATTTGGGAATACTTAACTGATAATGATAGCCTAGATTATTATAATGATCCAAATATTCTTAATTTTTATAGCCCTCAGTTAATCCCAGATATTAATAAGGATGGAGTCGCAGATTTACTAACCGCCTATGGTGGATTTATAAAAGCTACCACCAAAGATTTAGATCGCCCCCCCGGTGCTTTAATGGTTTTTTGTGGCCAGACAGGAACAATCCTTGCCAAAGCATTCGTACCTGATGGCAAAGAAACGTACTGCTCTCCGATCGTTCATAGCTTTAACAATGACGGCCAACTAGAAGTTATTTTTGGAACTGGTGGAGAATATATAGATGGTGGTTTATTCCGAGTACCTTTAAAAGATATTATAAATGAGGATATTTCCAATGCTACTCTCTTAGCCAGCGGAAACGGTAAAGGATTCATTGCCCCTCCACTAATCATTGACGTAGATCTGGATGGAATTAAAGATGTGGTGGTGAATAGTGTTGATGGTCGCTTGATTGCTATCAATGGACTTACGAATTCCCTCTTATGGAAAATGCAGTTAGAAGACACTTATGATACTTATACCATGCCTGCTCCAGGTAATTTTGTTGGTAATGACAATATCCCAGATTTTTTTTCTAGCTTTGGTAAAGGCCCTTGGCCGAATACAGAATATACCGTCCATACATTAGTTAATGGAAAAAATGGTCAGCTTGTATTTGTTGACACCCTTGGTACTTTTCAGTATGCATCTCCTGTCGTTATCGATCTAACCGATGACGGAAAAGAAGATATTCTTTTAGCGATCAATAGTAAAGTGAAGAGTAATATCGCTGGTAGTAACATGGAATTTTTAGGGAATGATTTAGTTATTTATTCTGGTGGACAAGGAACTCCATTATTATTAAGTAAGACAAAGTTAGGTACTAATTTAGGATCTACTCCACTTCTAACAGATCTAGATAATGATAAGAATTTAGACATCATCACGGCCTATATGGAAGATGGAAATTTCTTCTATTCCTTTAAAAATCTTATTATTGAAAAACAGGAATTTAAAGCAAGTAGTGAGCATATTCATTGGGGTAATTATATGGGCAAGAATGGTACATCTGTTTATAAATAAAATGTGCATACATGTATAGATACTTTCCATATTTATTCTTTCTTTTTTTAAGTCCGTCAATCATTTTCGGACAAGGGGAAGAAATTGCATGGATTGTAACTTTAGCAGAAGAGATAGTAGAAGAAACAGATTTATGTGAGAGTTGTACTTGGGTAAATCCAACCATTTCCAAAGTCTACTCTGGAAATCGTATAAATTATTTTTTAAGATATAGTTGCTCCATTAGTGAATCTGTTTCCATCATGTATGATGAAGCCGGGAATGAATTGGGAGAATGTATTACAAGAGGTGGCAGCAGTACCTGTGAAGGGTTCGACGCATTTACAGTATATACTTTTTCGGATAGTACGTCTGCCTTGTGGAACTGTACTACTGGTTTTGAATGTTCTTTTGCTCTTGAAAATGATGTATTACAAGAAGTTCCCATTTTCATAGATGATAGTAGATGTGTAGAAGGAATCAAAATTTTAAAAGTATCAGAAGACTTCCAAACGTATAATTGGGCAGGTGATAATATAATGAGCAATCAATCTTCTATATTGGTAGAGGAAGGTGGCGAATATAGCGTTACGGTAACAGATATAAACGGTTGTATCATCGAAGGTGCCGTAAATATTCCTGATATTTCTAAACTAAACGTCAACATAAAGGGAGCAGATAAATTTTGTATTAATACGGAATCTGAATTAAAAACAACCAACTTTGTCTCTTATCGTTGGTCTACAGGAAGTACAACTCCCCAAATAACAATTACGGAAGCAGGTAACTATAGTATCACAGTGACCAATGAACAAGACTGTGAAGGTACATCCTCCTTTTTCATAGATCATTTTAATCCTGCCGAACTCACTATTACTGCTGACAAAACTTCCATAACAGAGGGAGAGACCATTGCTGCTTCCTTTGAGACCTCAAGTAATACTCCCTCAATCACTTCTTATGAATGGTCTGGAATGGGTAGCCTTTCTTGTGCTACCTGCGAAACAACAGCGTATACGCCTATCAATAGTAGTAATTTACAACTCTTTACTATAGACGAAAATGGATGCGAAACCAGTAACTATTTAACGATCAATGTAGAAGAATTGCCTTTGTCTCTCTATGCTCCCAATATCATTCGACTAAGTTCTTTAGATTTAAATAATAAATTTAATATACTGGGTGGTGTTAATCTTCAAACCATCGAATATCTGAGAATCTTTGACCGTTGGGGAAATCTAGTGTATCATAACAATAATTTCTTAGCTAGTCGGATGCAAGGTGGATGGAATGGTCATATAAATGGATCTATTGCTAACGAAGGCGTGTATCTATTTATAGCCAAAGTAATTTTTATAAATGGCAAAACAGAGCAAATCGAAGGTGATTTTTTGCTACTTCACTGAGTTAAAATTTTTCTAGGAACAACCTACCTGATTTAAAGGACTAAGTAACGAATGAAAAATAAGTTCCCCATTTTGGGTAGTCAAATATAAAGCTAGACAAGGCGGAAAACGTAGGCGATGCCCAGCATCGACGAGGCTTTCCAACGCAGTATAGTTTTATATTTGGCAGCCATAAATGCGGAAGTTATTATTTAGTCGTTACTTAGGAGCAATTTTGATCTATCCTAAGGTTAAGTTACTATCTTTTTTAGAGATTATAAAGTATATTTGGTTTCAATTAAATCACGCCAACTTTCTAATCAATGAAACAAATAGTAAGTTTCTCTATATTCTATGTGCTCTTCTCTATCTATTCTATTGGGCAAACCAATATAATTGAGCTAAAAAATCCTTCCTTTGAACAAACCGCTAGAGCAGGAAAAACCCCTTATAATTGGATGGATTGTGGATTTACTGGCGAAACACCTCCTGATATACAACCTGGGCATTTTGGTGTTAGTGTGCCATCATTTGATGGGGAGACTTATTTAGGATTAGTGACCAGAGATAATGATACTTGGGAACGCATCAGCCAACAATTATCTGCTCCGCTTTTAGGGGAACAATGTTACCAATTCTCTCTATATATCAATCGCTCAAAAGTTTATTTGAGTGCAAGTCAAATAAACAATTCATTAGTTAATTATATCGAACCAATTGTACTTCGTATTTGGGGCGGTAATCAAGATTGTGCTAAGATAGAGAAGTTAGCAGAATCGAAACCTAATACCTCATCAGATTGGGAACAACATACTTTTATATTTCGTCCAAAAAAGAACCATACCCATCTATTACTCGAAGCATTCTATCAATCGCCTGTTTTATATTCGTATAATGGTCATATTCTATTAGACAATGCTTCTCCCATTATTCAATTAAATTGCGAATCTACGGCTAATATAGAAACTTCTGCTAAGGATTTTATTTCTAGCCCTACTATCAGTTCAGAAACTTCTACTACTTCAGAAATCAATGCTCCCACAGATAATGGTATCTATCATATTCCTTCCATGTTAGACAGTAAAAAAATGGATCAATTAATTAATAAGATACACATTTATTTATCTACTAATTCTAAATATGCCGCAGAAATTTACATTGAAGATGAGAATCTAAAAGCGACTAAAATTACTAAACAATTGATTATAGATCGACTTAGTCGAAGAGGATGGAAAAATGAAAAAGATTATACTATTTTTAAAGAAAGAAGATAGTTGTAGGAATTATTCAGCACTAAGTTCCAACAGTTTCTTAACAGTTTTCCAATTCCGAGTAGTAGCAGCCACTTTCAGTTTTTTCTCAAAGAAGTTATTCGTCAATTTAGATTTATGGTATTTTCCGTCACAATAGATATAGGCATTCTTTCCTATGATCTCGAATTTGTCAGGGGAATAATCGTAGGTGTTTATTTGTTCTAGATGTTCTGCTTTAGGTACTTCTTTTAGAAAAGTTAAATGTAAATGTTCTATTGGAGTATCTTCTATTGCGAATGGATTTTTCGTATAAGCGTTCGCTATCTCTTTGACTGTCCTTACGATTACAGGAACTTCAAATTCATACTTCTCATGAATTGCTGTATAGATCATTGATTCTAAAGCGGCTATTTTCTTTTTCCCTGTATAATCGAAAATAACATTGCCACTTTGGATGTAGGTTTGAGGATTTTTGAAACCTAGTTCTTGATATAGGGTTCTTAGGTCGGCCATTAGAATTTTTCTTTTGCCTCCTACGTTGATGCCTCTTAGTATGGATATTAGTTTTGACATATTTTTTTTAAAATATTTTCCTTTTTAGAATTATCAAGGTTCTTAGTACTTGGCAACAAGTATGTTTAAATTATTCCTTTAGAGCGAGCGATCTTATTAGACTTTTTTGCAAAAAAGCCTAATAAAATCGCTCGCTCTAAAAAACAATAAAAAGCTACTGCTTGCCGATTACCGAAAGCTACTACCTCTATAAATAAATATTATTCCTCCATCTTATTAATTCGATCAAAAATAGCAATACTACCAGCTACCGCTACATTGACAGATTCTTTTCCAGGTAAAATAACTAGCTCTTGACATTTATTTTTTAATTCCTTCGTCAATCCATTATTTTCAGAACCTAACAAATAGACGGCTCGTTCGGGATGCACAAATTCTTTAATTGGAATGGCTCTTTTGTCCATTTCAATACCGATAATTTTACAACTATAAGGAACCGTTTGGAGAAAAGCTTCAATGGATGCAAATTGAAATAAAGGTATCTTAGACCATACCTTTAGCACGTCCGTACTTTTCTTTTTGTATTTAGCATCAATGATAAAAATGAAACTGGCGCCATAGATATAGGCCGTCCTCCATAAAGAGCCGACATTCTCTTCTGTCTTTGGTTTGTAGATACCAATACCAAAATATCTTTCTTCTTTAGAATCCCATTTCTTCCTCATTACTTTTCAAGTTACTCTAGTTTTCTAAACTAGCATAGAGCATAATATTTTTTTTTAAAACCACATAGCAAATGTCATACTATGTGGCCTATGTACCTATGTGGTAAAAAAACAACTATGTGGTAAAAAAACACCTATAGCTGTTTCCGAAGTTCTGCCAACTCCGACTTCGTCAAATCTCGCCAAGTGCCAATAGGTAAATTATCCAAATGGATATTCATAATACGGACTCGCTTTAGCGTAAGCACCTTATAATCCAAGTATTCACACATT
>CAKZUM010000459.1 GCA_937921525.1 uncultured Saprospiraceae bacterium | reverse complement strand
AAAAAATTTAAAGGCGAAGGTCCAATATTAAATGATCTAGAATGGGATGTCAAAGCCTATTTATCATTAGGCGGCGCAGTACATGATGCAGCCATTGCTGCTTGGAGTATCAAGGGTTGGTATGATTATATTCGCCCTATTTCTGCTATTCGATATATGGCAGATAATGGACAAAGTTCTGATCCCAATCTAGCTAACTATAATCCGTTGGGTATTCCATTAGTACCCGATTACATAGAAATAATTACAGAAGGAGATCCATTGGCAGGCGCCAATAATGTTAATGTAGGAAAAATCAAATTATATACTTGGCGTGGCCCTAACTATATCAACGACCCCAAAGTAGATTTTGCAGGAGTCGATTGGATACTAGCAGAAGAATGGTGGCCTTACCAAAGACCTACTTTTGTTACGCCTCCATTTGCGGGATTTATTTCTGGGCATTCTACTTTTTCCAGAGCAGCAGCGGAGGTATTAACCTTACTGACGGGTGATGCTTTTTTTCCCGGTGGTATGGGCGAATTTGTGGCCAAGAAAAATGAATTTCTTCGACATGAAGAAGGCCCTACTCAAGATATAACTTTACAATGGGCTACTTATCGAGATGCTTCCGATCAAACTAGTTTATCTAGAATATGGGGCGGTATACACCCGCCCGCGGACGACATACCTGGGCGTATTATCGGAGAAAAAATTGGTATTGAAGCATTCAACTATGCCGAAACTTTCTTTGATAATCCAACTACTAGTGTAGCTACTATTGAAAAAGAAAAGAATGCCCTAATTTATCCTAATCCTATCAGTAAAGGAGAGTTGCTAAATTTAGATTTGTATCGTTCTAACCCAGATATGCTCTTAAACATATACAATATACAAGGCCAGCTAGTACAGCAACAATCTATTGGAACAGATATGCTACCATCGACTATTGGTATAGGAACCAAAAAATTAGCAAATGGATTTTATGTAGTGGAGTTAATGGGTGCAGCGTGGACAGAAGTATTTAAAATCAATGTAGTTAAATAAAACTTAAGTCTGCTCCAGAAAATGTACTTCGCAGCCCACTACTTTTTTATAATAATTTCATTTTTTTAAAGTCAAAAAAAATATATTTTTTTATTAGTAAAAACTCATTACAACCGACATTAATAGGTAAGTTATTGGTTTTGAACTCCTGAAATAATTACCAAATTATTAACATAAAAAAATTAAACAGCCCTCAATGTTTTGGTTAAAATTTAGCCTGTCACCAAACAGATGGTAAGCTCTACAAGACCTTATATAGTATTTGCCTTGGAATGATTTTGGTATAAACGAAGAGAGAGAATCATTTATACACACACAACACGAACCTTGTTTTTAGAATAAAACATTTCAACACCCTATCCTCTCCTGTTTTCTATTCTAGATACATCAATTTATCACAAACATGCAAATTCAATTAGGAATTGATAGGCGAATAATTGCCTATTATACCCCTACACCTATGTCTTTAGTCGGGCAAGTAATACATTATTTTGATACCTACCTCAGTAGCGAGTTTAATGAATCTGATGCATCTATAGCTCAACTGATTACGGTAGCCTATTTAGAACAAAGAATGCCTTTAAGTCAACTAATGAATACTTGGCAATCGAATATTAATTATGTTTACTTAATGCAACATACAAGAATGACTCTTGATTCCTTAAGAGTTTTTATTGAACGAAAAAGGAATATTCTTTTAAACCATTTAGAGGCCATCAGTCAAGCTTGTGGAAAGCCTCATTTCGGAGCAGAAAATTTTGAATTGTATTTGATGGATATTTATAGATAATAAATAAATTTGGCCTATGAGACATATGGTTTTTCAGCATTTTAAAATAAAAATTAAACATAATTAAAAAAATATAATTTATTTTTAATTGATTTTATTTCACAATCAAGTATTGTAAATAAATTACAAGTGACTGACAATCAAATATATAATAAAATTAAATAACTAAATCTCATAATAACATATCTCACAAAACCCATATTTTGTTTTTTGTATAAGCCTAAAAGCATTGCATCTTTGTAGTGTGCTATTGAACACAGCACAACAGCTAATAAAAGATTAGCTAATAATTTTAGGATATGTTCATGGGATTTTTGTCTTAAAGGTAGTAAGTCGTATTAGTGGGATTTTACGACTTACTACTAGAGACACCTTCAAAAAAACCTATTGAGCCACTTTTTCCCACTACTACCTTTGCTACTTATACAATTCTAATAATTTAGAATTTCCAGATATAACCTATTACAACCTTTTTTTTTCTTATTACTATCATTTGTAAACAACCTTTTTTGATATATTACGGTATTATAGCTTTTTACATTTAATTCAAGACCATGAATTAAGTTCTTCTCCTGGGTACTTAATATTTTTTTACCTAGACCTTTGGGGATAAAAAATTAAGAGTCCAACTGACTGATGTTAGTTGGGCTCTTTTTTTGTAGCACGGAATTCATTCCGTATCATTATTGAGCGAAGCGCAGATGATATAGCGCTATCTGCGCTATGCTTGATATAGCTGTAAAGGGTTTTTCTTGTAAAGTAAATTCAGTGCCTCGCAAGCTCGGCGTACGGAATAAATTCCGTGCTACAAAAAAATCTCTTTGCTTGCTGCCGCAAACAAAGGGATTTCAAAATGAACTGGTCACCAGAAAGGCACTTCCATCTAATTACAGACCACATTCTTAAACAACTTCACCGCAAAAAAATCACAATTTAAAAAAAAATAAAAAATAAAAACATCCTCTAATTAGTCATTGTATTCATTT
>CAKZUM010000458.1 GCA_937921525.1 uncultured Saprospiraceae bacterium | reverse complement strand
GTAAGCGACTGTACAGTTAGTACTACTAATTTCACTCTCTTTATGGATGCCTTAGAGCAGGATTGTGAGCAGACCGATAATATGTGTATAGACATAAGAGCAAACAATTTTACGAGCCTTTCAGATGTACAGTTTTCTCTTAATTGGGAAGCAGCTAATTTACGATTCATTTCTGTTGAGAATAATGAAGCAGCCTTAAATCCAATTGGCGTTTTTTATGGACAAAATCAAACAGCAGATGGTATTTTGAATTTTACATGGACAGATGTAGAAGCCGATGGACATACCTTAACTAATGGTACGAAATTATTTACTCTATGCTTCGATTTAGTAGGGCCAGGTAGTAATACAATAAGTTTTACCGATAATCTTACCCCAAGAGAAGTAACAGAATACATCAACGATGAAAATTTTGATCCAGTAACAGATTTTCAATTTTTAACGGGTACACTAAGCTTTTTAGATAATGTGCCGCCCACGGTAGGGAATTGTCCAGCAGAACCAGTTGTAGTTTATACTAGTGCAGATAACTGTCAAGCAGTAGCTACTTGGTCAGAACCCATATTTATTGATGACTGTAGTTTTGTTACTGAACAAACTTTAATTAATTCAGGAACATTATTTGATTTGGGAGATCACAGTATCAAATATACAGGAATAGATGGTTCAGGGAATATAGCAGAATGTGTCTTCACAGTAACCGTAAGAGATACGATTAAACCAACAGTAATTACATGTCCTCCTAGTACATTCAAAGATTTATCAGCTGCAGTTACTTGTGATCCTACGGTAACTTGGGATCCACCAGTGGTATTAGATAATTGTACTGATGCTACTTCGCTGATAATATCCAGTACTTTCCAGCCAGGAGATGCCTTTCCAATGGGCGTAAGTACGGTGCGATATACCATCTTAGATTCCTCTGGAAATATAAATAATAGCTGTGCTTTTACCGTTGATCTGAGAGGCGAGGCACCATTGAGATTAACGGATTGTCCAGATAATATTCCCGTAAGTTTTTCACCAGAAGGGGGTTGTGATTTAGCGGTAACATGGACCCCACCGGGATTGATAAATGGCTGTGGGATAGGAAATGTCGACTTTGGGGCTAATTTTGATCCGGGCGATCAATTTCCTGTAGGAACAACGTTAGTTACCTATACCGCTTCTGATGAAGCGGGTAATACTGCAAGCTGTTCCTTTGAAGTAACGATTACAGGTGCTAGTGGTTTAAATTTTAGTAATTGTCCAAGTAATATAACGGTAGATTCTCAACTAGATTTATGCGGAGCTAATATAGGATGGGATGCGCCATCTGCGACAGGTGGATGTGGGGTACCAACAACGGTTCAGAACTTCCGACCTTTAGATTTCTTTCCAGTTGGTACAACGACCGTAGAGTATACGGCTACAGATGATGCAGGGCAAGTTTCAATATGTAATTTTACCGTATCCGTTATAGATGCACAGTCTTTAATCGTCAGATGTCCCACTAATGTACGAGTAGGGGCAGACGGAACAATAGTAGAAGACGCAGGAAATTTTATCCGATCTATCGCCTTAGATAATTGTGAAAATTATAGAATAGAATATAACGATATTGAAGCAGTAGACAATTGTAGTGCTAATATTAATAATATGCTTGTTCGAGGATTAGCCAGCAACTCTTTATTTGATGTAGGTATGAATGAGCTGGAGATTCAAGTAAGTAATGACTCTGGCGAATCTCGAAACTGTGAGATCAGAATCGATATAGCCGAACCCATGCCAGTGGTAGCAGGTATTTCTTCTAATGTAGTTTGTGTAGGACAAGAAGTTAGGTTAGAAGCGACAACGATTCCAGGTGCTGTTTATACTTGGAGTGGTCCGAGTGGTTTTACTTCCAATGCACAAAACCCAATTATTAATAGTCCTACTTTACTGAATTCTGGGGAATATACAGTAAGTGCAGCCATGCCGGGAGGTTGTGAAGAAACGAGTACTATAACCGTAGTGGTCAATCCATCCGCCACAATAGAAGCTTCAGCAAGCGACTTAGAATGTGGAGGTGGACAAATCGAGTTAATGGCAACAGCAGCAGGTATGGCTATTGAATCATGGGAATGGAGAGGGCCTAATAGCTATAGCTCAGATGAGCAAAATCCAATTATCAATGATGCGGTATCGCTTCAAGCAGGAAGTTACGTAGTAAGAGCTACTGCTACGAATGGCTGTGTAGCCTCTGCTGTCGTAGAGGTAGCGGTCAATTCTATTGCGCCGCCGACTGTAACTGCTTCAGGGTTATTTTCTCCGGGAGTAGCTTGTGTAGAGCAAGCAATAGATTTAAAAGGAAATGTTTATCCAGGAGAGGTCACATATAGTTGGACTGCTTCTGATGTAGGTGCAGGGATTCCAGCGGATACTAATGATAGTTTGATTGTAGCTGTGCCGACAGCACCCGGTAATTATACCTATACCTATACTGTAGACTTAGGAAACGGCTGTGTGGCAGATACTTCTATTACAATTGAAGTGATGCCAAGCCCTACTATTAATTTAGAAAGTAACGGCCCATTCACTTGTGCCACAGCAGACCAGCGAATAGAATTGAATGCCACCAATGTAGGAACAGATCAAGATGTTACTTACTTATGGGAAGGGCCAATGGAATTTACAGCAACTGCCCCAAGTCCATTTATTGCAGATGTAACAGGTCGAGGCGGAGATTATGTACTAACGACTACCTCTTCAAATGGTTGTATTGCAACCGATACGATTAATGTAGCGGTGACAGCCAAGCCAGCAGCACCTATTCTTTCTTCAGAAAGAGTGATTGTTTGTGAAGGGGAAGACTTATTATTTGAAGTAACACCAATTTCAGGTTTTACCTATAACTGGAGTGGGCCCAACGATTTTACATCAACAGACTCTATAGTACTTATTGGCAATGCGCTTGTAGAAAATGGAGGAGGGTATCAAGTAATAGCTTCTGACAACGGTTGTAATTCCGAGCCTGCTATTCTTTCCGCAGCAATTTTGACGGAACCCGAATTGAATAATGATGAAATAGATAACTTATACAACGAGACGATGGTATTTGAAGTCATTGATAATGACACCCTCGTTCCCGGAGCAGGTTTTACGATTCGTTTACCCGATGCGGACCCTGTGACTGGTTTAGTCGTAAACGAAGCAGGCACCTTAGAAGGCACTGGCGATGGGTCTTTCTTTTTTACACCTGTCCGAGACTGGATAGGTAAAGTACAATTCGCTTATGAGATATGTTATGAGGACTGTCCCGAACTTTGTAGTATGGCTGTCGTAACAATAGATACAGATGTTTCTTCAGAGGAATGTTTTATTCCCGGTGTATTGTCACCAAATGGGGATGATAAGAATGATGCCTTGATTATTTCTTGTAATCCAGAACCTGCAAAAGGAGGCGGTATTATGATCTTTAATCAATGGGGCTCCAAAGTATATGAGTCTTTCCCTTACAATAATGATTGGAACGGCCTATATAAAGGGGAAGAGTTGCCAGACGGCGTATACTACTACATCTATAAGCAAACAGATGACGATCAGGACCCTGTGAAGGGTTGTGTGACTATCTTTAGATAAATGAATTTTTGATTACGAAAGAGCAGCAAAAAATCATACATCATAGGAAACACTATCACCTAACGACAGATTATTCTAATAATAATTCGTCAGCTAATTGTTAGACATTATGAACAGAATATTTACATTTTTATTTTTCTTGACATTTTGTACCATTGCATGGGGACAGCAAGAGACCCAGTACACGCAGTTTATGCACACGAAGCAAATGGTCAATCCCGCTTATGTAGGTGCTAGAGGAAATACCTGTGTTAAAGGGATATATCGTAATCAATGGTTGGGATTTAAAGGCGCACCTGTATCTCAGGCAATCATGTTCAATATGCCGTTTTTTGATCCGAGGGTAGGCTTTGGTGTCAACTTACAACACCATACGATAGGCGTGATTGAAAATTGGGAAGCAGACTTGGCCTATAGTTATGATTTAACGAATCAAGAAGATTTGTCGGTTCGGTTTGGAGTAATGGGAAGTATTCGCCAATTCTCCCTAGATTTTAGTGATCCAGATTTATTTATTAGAAATATCAATGATGAATCTATTACTAGAGGTGAAAACTTTAATACCTTAGAAGGAGATGTAGGGGCAGGCTTATATGTTAGTTATGAAGATTATTATTTTGGTGTTTCCGTACCAAATATTTTATCTAATATAATAGGTGCCAATGAAGATAATCCTTTAGCGGCGAATGAAGATCCACATTTTTATGCAATGGCAGGTGGCTTGATTCCAATAACAGATAGTAAGCTGGCACTTTTTCCCAACGCTATGTTTCAATATGTACAAGGCGCACCGTGGGAACTAGGGCTTAATCTGAGTTTAATGTTTGATAATAAATTTACTTTCGGTGGTTCCTACCGATTAAGTAATGAGAATAGTGACTCTGTAGATTTATTATTCCATTTTCAAGCGAGTCAGAATTTTGGCTTAGGCATCTCTTATGATTATCCATTATTTGAAATCGTAGATCATACGAGTGGAACGATTGAGATCATGTTGGATTATTGTATCGGAGAAAAGAGTAAGAATATGAGTAATCCTCGTTTCTTTTTCTAGGTATTCTTCTGCTCTCTCTCCCTCGGATTTCATCTGAGGTTATTCGTGTTTAACTACTTTGTAGTTTTTTTGTCTCCTCGGATTTTATCCGAGGTTATTCATGTTTAACTACTCCGTAGTTACTTAGATGGACTCTTGATGGCCGACACTTAGAAAGTGATTGACATCTGGTTTTTAGGAAAGATGACAGCCATTTTGAAAATTTCTGCCATCTTTGATCAACAAAGTTAAAAATTCCCTAAAAGAGGGAACGAGATAAAATATATGTAGGTGAGACTAGCGTTTCAAAAAATAGAGCTACTGATTTAACTAGCGAAGCAACTAAAGAAATCCTAATGAAGAAAAAAATTACATTATTACTAGGTCTACTACTAGGGGGAGTAGCTGCACTAATTGCGCAGAATGCTTTGAGTCCTGATATTAACGTGACCTTAGAAAATGAAGCCAAGATCAATACGGGTTCATTGGAATATAGTCCTGCCTTTTATGAAAATGGGATCATTTTTATATCCGATACAAAGGTAGGTGGCGGTGGTTTATTAGATTCTCGAATTGGTAAAAATACGATGTCTATCTTTAGGGCAAAGCGAGATGGAGAAGGGAAGCTAGGCGAGCCAAAACCATTCGCAGAAGAGATCACGACAAAATACCATGAAGGACCATTAAGTTTTAATAAAACGAATAATAAGATCTTTTTTACTAGAGATAACTACGAGAACGGAAAAGCGATAGAGTCTAGTGACGGAGTCATTCGATTGCAAATATTTACAGCACAGCAATTAGGGGACAAATGGGGAGCAGTAAAGAAATTACCTTTCAATGATAAGGAGAGTGATTATGCGCATCCTTCTATTAATGTGGATGATACGGTTTTGTATTTCAGCTCCAACCGTCCCGGTGGTTTTGGTGGGATGGATTTATGGAAGGTAGAAGGATCTGGAGACTCTTGGGGCGAGCCTGTTAACTTAGGCCCAGAGGTGAATACTTCTGGCCATGAGCTATTTCCACAAATCCATGCAGACGGTACTTTATTCTTTTCTTCTTTTGGGCATAACTCTATGGGTGGGTTAGATATTTTCTTTAGTAAAGAAACGGACGGCGCATTTGCGACACCTGTTAATTTAGGTCCAAAGTTCAACTCTTCCGCAGATGATTTAGGATTTATTATAGATAGAGATAAAAGAAACGGCTACTTTTCTTCCAATAGAGAAAGTGGTGCTGGCCAAGATGATATTTATAGCTTTTTTATTGATGTTCCATTAGGAGAAGATATTTTTCAAGACCCAGGACCAGACGAGTCTTTGGCTGGAGATGGCAATGGGGCAGATAATTTAGGTGGTGCAAATGGCATAGGCCCTATGAATACCAATGGTAGCGAACTAGCAGGGTTTGGTAATAATAAAGTATTGGTATTTGTGGCAGACCGTTCGACAGGGGCGGAGTTGTCTGGCTCTACCATAGAATATGTAGATTTAGAGGCTTTAACAAATACAGAAATCATTACCGATCAGAATGGGAATATTATCCAATTGGTCTCTACGGAAAATGGTCAAGTAGTAACGATCTCTACAGAACCCGGAACCGTTACTGGAGTAACGGATAGTGAAGGGGCTTTTGTATTGAAATTGGCAGAAGGAAATTATTTAGTCAATATAGCAAAGGATGGATACCAACCAAAGCAGATCATTGTATCTATGGCAGATGGTAGAGATGAATATATGGTCTTATTAGATCGAGCAGTTAATTGTGTAACGATTAAAGGCTCTGTTTTATACGATTCTAACAATCCCGTTTCTGGTGCGAATGTGGTCATAAGCAGTAGCAATGGCGCTACACAAGAAAGCGTAACAACTAGTTCTAGCGGAGCCTTTGAAGTATGTCTGCCTTGTGGTGGAAACTACACTTTGACTGCTTCCAAGAATGGAGTAATTTCTTCTAAAACATTAGCGACTGATGCTAATTGTAATGGTGGTGCGCCTTTATTCTTGACGATTAATCTACCGGGTGATGGCAGTGGAGGAATACCCGATGGTACGATTATCCGATTAGCCAAAATCTACTATAATTTTAATGATGCTTCTATTCGTCCAGATGCAGTAGATGAATTAAGAACCTTAGCTTCTATTTTATCTACTTACAAAAATATTGACGTTGAGTTAGCCTCTCATACAGATTCAAGAGGTGGTAGGGATTATAACAATCAATTATCCCAGCGTAGAGCTGATAAAGTAGTCGCCTATCTAGTAGAGCAAGGAATTGATCCTAGCCGATTGAGTGCAAGAGGATATGGAGAATCACAATTGTTGAATCAATGTTCGGATGGCGTTAAATGTTCAGAGTTAGATCATCAGTATAATAGACGTACCGAAGTGAAAGTATTAAATAATACCGTACAGGTAGAATATGTTAATAATCCGCCAGAGAATATAGATAAGGCGCCATCTAGTGTATTTATCGGTGGAGGTTCATCCAGTTCAAGTGGCGGTGCTAGTACTTCTTCTGGCACTTACTATGTGATTGCAGGTACTTTCTCCGTACAACAAAATGCGATTGATCGTTTATCAAGAATCCAAACACTTGGCTTTGGAGAAGCTTATATTTTACAAGGTACTGCATCTGCAACCAACGCTGTCTGTGTAGGTACTTTTACCAACTATAGCGAGGCAAGAGCACTAGCGGATAAAGTGGAAAATGTACACAACATTCATACGTATGTGCGCCGAGGAGGGTAGAATTTGGAATTGAGAATTTGAAATTGAGAATTGCTGTTTGTTGCGCAAGTAACGAGGAGATAATAAATGTACATTCTTGGGTAGCTTATTTTTTTCTTAGTTTTCTCTTGAAAGCGGGAGTATTGTTGATACTATGACCGATTTCAAGAGGAAAATAAGATGAATGAGCGATCCCGCAGGGTGACTGTCCTAAGACATTCAAGCAAATGAACCGCAAAGCGGACGGGCTGGTAAGAAGCAGCCAAGAGTGTATAGTTATTATTTCGTCGTTACTAAGAGAAGTGAAGATGTTTTCTGAAATTGATCAGATCACCCCACAGTAGGTTATTTGTTTCCTAGTCTCTAAAGCTCTTCTTCCTCCTTGTAATCGAGTCTTGACTTTAGATACTGCAAAACAATTAAGGTGAAAATTAACCCTGCTACCATGACTTCAAAGAAGATACCACCACTCAACAAAAACCAATTAGTCAAAC
>CAKZUM010000457.1 GCA_937921525.1 uncultured Saprospiraceae bacterium | reverse complement strand
CTACACGGTCAATTCGTCACAACAAACGATTCCAATGGCCGTTAAAAATAGCGGTATGTATGTGCTGATTCTGGAAACACCAAATGCGCAGTTTGTCAAGCGCATTGTTAAAAAATAATTCTTTTAGAAGAGAGAGTAGAGATGTATTTCGGTTAAAATAAAATGTTATTTATTTGACGTAAAACAATTCAGAGGCATTTTTCTAAAATTGATCGGATCACTTGCAGTGGTCCGATCAAACTGCACGTTTCATCGGACCACTGCAAGTGATCCGATGAATAAATGTGCCGCCCCAACTCAATTCTCAATTCTCCATTCTCCATTCAAAATTAAGTTTCTCCTTATTCTTTAGGTAACGCCTGTCCCTCAATCCACGGCGCACCCAAAGCCTGTAAAGCTTTTTCCAAACTAGGAATAGTTTGCTCGCTCATAGTCGCCACTTTCGCTTTAATACCTGCCAATTGTTTTTTGGCAATAGCGATCGTTTGAGTATGGGTAGGCGTTGGACCGTGCATAGAATTGAGCCCTCGGAAACCCGTCCACATTCTAGATTGTACAGTAGGATCATTTCTTTCGCCAATTTCTTCTTTGGCAGGACTACCATACATTTCTTTTTTAAAAGCCATCAGATCCATCTTTACTTGACGCAATTTTTGGTATAAATCCGTAGAGCCTTTGCTGCTTCTGGCAAGGGACGTGCCCATTGCATCTACTTTTTCTAAACTATTATCTAAGGCATAAGTAGTTGCGCCTACTTGCGTTTGTAAGGCTTGCATTTCTTTTCGGAATGCCTCTCTTTTTTCTAGGACAATACCTTCAAGCGTTCCTTTTCTCAAAGGTACTACTTCAAAAGATTGTGGCCCAGCTAAAGTAGTCGTTTCTCCGGCAGCCTGCTTGACTAAGGTAACGGTGTAAGTACCGGGAGAAGCCATAAATCCTCTGTTCCAATTATTTTTATCACCAACTTTGATAGGCCCTTTGGAATCATACCGTAAATCCCAAGCAGTTCGGTGAACACCTTTTCCTGTTTTTCCATTAACCTTTTTTACAATATTACCCGCTGCATCTTTTACGACTAATTGTATTGCAACTTTTTCTGGTTCAATCTCTGCATCTAAAGCATCCCAGCCAGGGAAAGGGATACTACTATTCGATTTTTCTAAATCCTTTTCTTTCTTCTTTCTGGCAGCTTGTTCGCTTGTATAATCTTCATTAATATGGTAGGTAAAAACGGCTCCAAAATCTGGGTTCTTTGCAACATAATCATTTGCGCCAATACCTGTAACGGCATATCTAGGATTGTACCACCAAGCCTTTCGAGTACTATATAAGGCGGCAGGTTCTTTTAATTTTTCTTCCGATAATTCTCTTAAAAAACTATAGTCGTCCAACACATAAAAACTTCTACCAAAAGAAGCACCCACCAAATCATTTTCTCTTTTTTGAATGGCTAAATCTCTAAAAGAAATCGTTGGCGTACCGCTTAATTTAGTCCATTTTTTTCCACCATCAATCGTAAAATAAATGCCATATTCTGTACCAGCGAATAAAAGATTAGGCTGTACATGATCTTGTACCATTCGCCAAATCAAAGTGCCTTTAGGAATATTGGAACTGATAGATTTCCAAGTTCTACCTCTATCCGTACTTTTTATTAAATAAGAATTGTAGTCGCCATATTTGTGATTATCCAAAGCTACATAAACAGTACTAGCATCATGCAAATCTGCTTTAATGTCATTAACAAAAGCCGTTTTGGGAACGCCAGAAATACTACCAACTTCGATCTTTCGCCAAGTAGCACCATTGTTTTCGGTTACTTGAATAATACCATCATCTGTTCCTGCATAGATAATTCCTTTTTCCACAGGCGATACGCCTAAAGAAGTAATCGTATTAAAATTAGACATCGCCCCTACATCCCACGGCGAATCCCAGCTCTGCACCTTTCCCATAATAGGTAAGGTAATTCGCTCTTGGTTACGCGTTAAATCTTTCGATAGGGTAGTCCAAGAATCTCCTCTATCTTCTGAAAACCAAACTCTTTGGGAAGCAAAATATAAATGGGCAGGATTATGTGGGCTGACGACTATAGGCGCATCCCAATTAAATCTTTCAAAAGGTTCGCCCTCCCCAGCTTGTGGTTGAATCGCAACAATATCTCCATTTAGCTTGTCCACTCGGTGCATGCCACCTTGCTGTGTTTCCGCATAGATGATGTTCGGATTGCCGGGTTCGGTCGCTGTCTGATGACCATCTGCGAACAAAGTTTTATACCAATCACCATTTCTAATACCTACAGAATTATCTGTTCTAGAAGGGCCACCGTGACTACCATTATCTTGTGTGCCACCATATATATGATAAAACGGCTCTTTATCATCCACCGCTACTTTGTAGTATTGGGTGATTGGCATATTATCATAATATCGCCAAGTTTCTGCTAAATCAAAACTTTCATAAATACCAGCATCTGTACCTAACAACAAATAATCAGGATCATCTTTTCGAAAAACCAAAGCGTGGTTATCAGAGTGCTTATGTTGTTCTTTTAAGCGTCTAAAATTCTTTCCGCCATCATCCGATACTTGTACTCGAACATCCATTAAGTAGAGTCGATCAAAATTATGCGGACAGGCATATAGCTCTTGATAGTAATGTGGACCAGTTGCGCCAGAGACGGCATCGGACTGCTTGGTCCAAGAAGCACCTCTATTGGTAGATTTATATACGCCCCCTTTGGTTCGATTTAATTCAATTGCAGCATATAGTACATCTGGTTGTTGAGGCGAGATCGCCAAACCAATTTTTCCCATCTTCGAAGAAGGTAAGTCCTTACTCAATTTTTCCCAAGTATCTCCACCATCTGTACTTTTGTGAATACCAGACTCTGGTCCGCCACCCATATAAGCAGCAATGGTTCTATGTCGTTGCCAAGTAGCCGCATATAATTGATCTGGATTTCGAGGGTCAATTAAAATATCTGTAACTCCTGTCCATTCGGAATCCCCTAAAGTTCTTTTCCAAGTAGCACCGCCATCTGTTGTTTTATAAAGACCTCGCTCACCGCCTTTATTCCATAGCGGCCCCTGCGCTGCGACCCATACCGTATTCGGATCACTAGGATGAACAATAATCTTAGAAATATGCTCTGACTTTTTCAAACCCATATTTTCCCAACTCTGTCCGCCATCTTTACTTAGGTAGACACCATCGCCAAAAGCAACATGTCTGCCACCCACATTTTCTCCCGTTCCTAACCAGATTGTATGTGGGTTATTAGGATCAATAGTAATGCAACCTGTAGAGTACACAGATTCGCCATCAAATATAGGTGTCCAAGTAGTGCCTGCATTCTCTGTTTTCCATACGCCACCAGAACCTACGGCTACATACCAGACATTATCATTATCAGGGTGTACGGCAATATCTGCAATTCGACCAGATACGAATGCTGGACCAACACTTCGTAATTTGATGCCTGCTAAACCTGATTCGGATAAAAGTGCTTTGTCTTTTTCCTGAGCCATCAATGCGATGCTAATGAAACAGCAGACTGTCCAGAGGATAAGTTTTTTCATGATGTTAGTTTATTGGTTAACAACTTCAATTATACGTTGCCTAAAGATAAATTTCTTTTTAGAAAAAAATACTATAAATCAGGATTAGAATTTATAGGATGGTTGGATTGGTAGGATTTTGTGAGGGGCTTTGAAAAAAAAATCAAAAAAAAATCAAAAAAAAATCCCAATCCAGATAGGGGGTATAAATAAATCCTTCGTCTAGTAGATGTAGCGCATAAATAATCAATCAAATCAATGCCAACTACAAGCAATTAATTTTATTAAATCATAACCAAAGACATAGAAAAATGATAGTGTGTGGCCTCCCATACACCCAACCATTTAATGTCTAAATTAAAAATACAACAGATGAAAAATCTAAGAAATCTTATGGTATTCGCTTTATTCTTTGTGACAATGATGAGTTGTCAAAAAGACCAAGAAATCTCAACTGCTAATATGGATAGCCCTACAATAGCAACAGCAACCGCATCTAACCATATACACTCTAACGGAAGAAAATGTACTTCTAAAGCACATATGGCAGAAAAATTACAAGATGTATCTTTTAGAGAATCATACGAACAGAGCATCCAATCTTTTGCAAGAGGAATGAAAAACAACGTGGCTAAAAGTAGAGCAGCCTGTAGCAGCCCTACGGTACTGCCAGTAGCAATCCATTATCAAGGCGTTAACAACCCTAATAAATCCTGTTTGACAGAAATAGCTAAGCGACAAATAGCTATCTTAAATGCAGATTTTCAAGGGACTAATAGTGATATTGTACAATGGAACAATACGGCATCTGCCGCTTTTCCTGGTATCAATAATGGATCGGCTTGCTTAGAATTTCAGATTGCTACTAAGAACCACCCTGCTGGCTATAATCTAAATGATGGAGACTTAGCAATTACCTTTAACCAAACGAATGGCGATCAAATCAATAAATGGTCAGGGTATATCAATATCATTGTAAATGATGGTGATGGCGCATTAGGATATGCACCTTTCGGCGGTAACGGTAAGGGCGATGGTGTGGTAATCGCTTATGGTGCCTTCGGCAATGGTTCTGGTTGTGGTAAAGTAACGCCGCAAGCACCGAATGATTTAGGTAGAACATTGACACACGAATTAGGTCACTACTTATACTTAGATCACATTTGGGGGGAGAATGAAAGCTGTAACAATGATGACGGTGTGTCTGATACGCCTAATCAATCAGGAAGTTCTTGGGGATGCCCAGGCTTGAATAGTGTAAGTTCTTGTGGCAATAAATCTTTACACATGAATTATATGGACTACACGGACGATCCTTGTATGTATATGTTTACAGCAGGCCAAGTAGCAAGAATGGAATCTTGGGTTAATACTAGTGGATTAAAGAATAATTTGAAAACTAATGTTTTAGGCACTGGTGGTGGTACAGTTGATACGGGCGGAAATACAGATGGAAATACAGGGACAGATGGCAACACTGGCACTGATGGAAATACAGAAACAGCTGATGCTTGTTCTACACCTACAGGCTTGAGTGTTCAAGCGGCTTCTGCGAACTCCTTTGTAGCGACATGGAATGCAGGTACGGATGTATTAAGGTATCAGTTAAAATATAGAGAAGTTGGTACGACTACTTGGAGAAATAAAAATACTACTGCTACCTCTGCTACGATTGACAACTTAAAAAGTGGTGCTACGTAT
>CAKZUM010000456.1 GCA_937921525.1 uncultured Saprospiraceae bacterium | reverse complement strand
CGACTACATCTAATTGGCGGAAGGCTAGGATATAGATAATTTATGTTTTTCTTAATACTCGGCAACAAGTATGTTTTATAATTTTTCTTTAGAGGCGGCAATTTTGCTCAGGATTTTTTCAAAAATCCTGAGCAAAATTGCCGCCTCTAAAGAAAAATTATAAAACATACTTGTTGCCGAGTATTAAGAAAAACATAAATTATCTATATCCTAGCCTTCCGCCAATTAGATGTAGTCGTATCAGGCGCTTGCAATTGTTCCTTATTATCTAAATATAATTTTAAACCCAAGGCCGCAGCCAATTCAATTTCCTCCGAACGATACGCTTCTAATTTTTCAGGAGAATAATAATTCTTTACAAAGTGGGTATCGAAATTTCCAGAAACGAAAGCCTCATGTTCACATACAAATTTACCAAAGGCTAGGGTAGTGGCAACGCCTTCGATTTTATATTCATTGATGGCTTCCACCATGCGCTGGATAGCAGCCTCTCTTGTTTGCCCATAAGTAATCAATTTAGAAATCATCGGATCGTAGTAGATTGGAATATCCATGCCTTGCTTAAAGCCATCATCTACTCGGATACCTTCTCCCACAGGATGCTGATACACTTCTAAGTTTCCAACACTTGGTAAGAAATTATTTAAAGGATCTTCCGCATAGACCCGAAGTTCTAAGGCATGTCCAGTAATACTCAAATCCTCTTGTTTAAAAGCTAATTTTTCTCCCCTAGCAATTTTTATTTGTTGTTCTACTAAATCAATACCCGTAATTAATTCCGTAACAGGATGCTCCACTTGCAAACGCGTATTCATTTCTAAGAAGTAGAAATTTTTCTGAGCATCTAACAGAAATTCTACTGTTCCTGCACCTACGTAATCACAAGCTTTTGCAACCTTTACAGCAGCCTCTCCCATTGCTTCTCTAATCGCAGGAGTGAGTACAACAGAAGGTGCTTCTTCCACTACTTTTTGATGTCTTCGTTGCACACTACATTCCCGTTCAAATAGGTGCAGCACATTTCCATGTGTATCTGCTAAGACTTGAATTTCTATATGACGTGGAGAGGTAACATATTTTTCTATGAAGACCGATCCATCCCCAAAAGCAGAAACCGCTTCACTAATTGCCCGTTCCATTTGCTGGGGTAATTCCTCTAAATTTTCTACTACCCGCATTCCTTTTCCACCTCCACCCGCAGAGGCTTTTATCAAAATGGGAAAACCAATTTCTTGAGCAATCTTTTTTGCCAATGCCACATCTGTAATCGCTTCTTCTATGCCAGGTACCATCGGAATCTTATAATCCCTTACTGCTTCTTTCGCTGCCAACTTACTACCCATCACACGGATCGCATGTGGACGTGGACCGATAAATCGGATTCCAGCATCTTCTACCATTTTCGCAAATACGGCATTCTCACTTAAAAAGCCATAGCCTGGGTGGATGCCTTCTGCACCTGTTTCTTTCGTCGCCGCTATTATCTTTTCCATTACCAAGTAGGACTGATTAGATGGTGCTGGGCCTAGCAGTATTGCTTCGTCCGCAAAACGCACATGCGGAGAATGTCGATCTGCCTCGGAATATACGGCTACTGTTTTGATCCCCATTTTTTTGGCAGTACGCATTACTCTTAATGCTATTTCTCCTCTATTGGCTATTAGTATTTTTTTCATTGTATTTTTTTATCTAGGATCGTCGAGGTTTGTAACCTCGATGCTATGCGATTATTATATTGCATCGAAGTTACAAACTTCGACGATCCGTTATTTCTGAAATTTTCTCCATGCAGCAGCAGCCAATTGATCCGTCAACTGCTCAATATAATAACTACCAGCAGCAGGATCAATCACTCGATCCATATAGCTTTCTAGTTGTAATAATTGCTGAATATTCATAGCGATGCGTTGCTCAAAAGGAGAACCTTCTCCGTTTTTAAACGCATCAGAAGGATGAATGTATAAACGTTTAGCTCCCCCTATTACAGCGGCCATCGCTTGAGTGGTAGCCCTGATTTTATTATAGTGTTCATCCTCCGATTGGGTGATTTTGGAAAGATGCACTTCTATGATTGCTTTGGCGGTTAAGTCTTTATCCCAAGCTTGTAAAACTTGTTGCCATAAGACTTTTATCGCTCTGATTTTTGCAATATTAAAAAAGTAACTATCTCCTAAAGTAATGGCAAATTGAATGATAGATTTGAATTCTTTTAAAGGCAAACCTGCTTTATTCAAAGCCACCAATTGTGCATTTCCTTCCTTTATAAGTTGCGATATTTCTGTAACAGTTCCGCCAAGACCTGTAAAGTTTGGTATAGCATTGATCGTTAGAAAACGAGCAGGCGGAAGTGATTTTTTGTAGTTCGCTAGAATAGCTAAGTCGTCAGAATTTTGAATGGGCAGACCTTTAAAAGTAAAAGAGCAAGCGAGTTTATGAAGATCATAGTTTTGCGCCGTAACATAGTCGATAAAATAACCTGCAAACCGCTTCCATGCTTGTTGATTAAAATTAAAATGGGTAGAAATCCATTCTAATTGAATACCATTCAAAAGCGTTTTTAATTCTTCTATGGTTGGACTTTTTTTAAGATCAAAACAAATAGCTGTTGCCCCGTTTTCTAATGCGGACAAAGCTTTTTGGTTAGCTAGTTTTATTTGACTTACTTTGATTGTTACGCCTATTTCCCAGTTATTGGTTTGTTGCTTACCTACTAGTGGAATATAGGCTTCTTGACTGTCATCTGAATGGGCAAAAGGTGTAAGTGGAATGCCCTCAATAGGTTCCCAATTAAATTTATCAATAGGTTTACCTTTCAAATCTTTTTCTACCTTAGCTAACCACTCCTTTTTACTAACAGATTTAAATTCTTTGAATAGTTGATTCATATTTACATATTGAAAATTTAGAATTGAAAGAATAAATAGGTGAATTTTTAATGAGAAATGATGAATCCACTTAAACTTAAAAATCCAGTATTTATGCCCTGTTGGTTATTCATCATTCATCATTTTTAATTCATCATTGAGAACTTACATAAATAGACATTCTGTTTGCGGCAATGAATTTTATCTTTTGCAAATCGCAGTAGTCTCTATTCTCTGTTCTCTGCTCTCTATTCTAAAAAAGTAGATTATTCCATTTCAATTAATACCTGCCCTTTATCTACAGCAGCACTCTTTTTTACTTCTACGGATTTAACGACACCATCTCCTTCCGCTTTGAGAACGTTCTCCATTTTCATAGCCTCCAAGATCAGTAATTGATCCCCTTTGGAAACAGCTTGTCCGGGTTCTACTAATATGTCTAGAATTAAACCGGGCATTGGTGCTTTTACATTTTTGATCTTTTGAACACCACCAGTAGATAGGCCCATCTTTTTAACCAATAAATCATATTGGTCGGCAATAGTCAAATCATATTTATTGCCATTGATTTCAAGACAAAGGCTTTTATTATTATAATCGGCAGTTAGCAATTTCGCTCGGTAGGTCTTTCCATTTTGTAAAATATGAAACTGGTTGTCGCCTATTGGAATGATGTCTAAATCTTGAAGTTTTTCTGATTCCATTGGAATCTCTTTTTGATCGACAGTTACTTTATACATATTATTATTTTGAATTTCATTTCTTTAACAAGATTATCTAAAATATAACAGCAGTTGACATTCTTACCACGGATTCACAGATTAAGTTAGGTGAGTCTTTTATTATCCGTGAATCTGTGGTAAATTTTTCATATAAATCTAGTGTCAATTATTTGAATAATCTTGTTGCTTGATCTATTAAAAATCAATTTGCTCTTTTTCAAATTCCTTAAGAGGTGTACCAATCTTTTGAATATAATTTTTACCAAAACGAGCAGTAAACGCTTTGATTCCTTTTTTTGTAAAATGAGGATATAACAGACACCACATGATGTCATCCCATTGCCCTTTACGTTCTGCATGATAGGTCGTAGAGACATGCCAATAAAAAGCGGACATCCAGATTGCCTTACAGATATTATGATAAATGCCAGGGGCTGGCTCTTTTTTCATATTCCCAATTTGAATAGAAAAAGAGAACATAGACATTTGCGTTTTGATGCTATCGGCCTCTATTTCTTGTATAATTTCTTGGACAGTGGGATGGATGAATATTTGTTTATCAAAAAAAATGAAGGAATAATCTTTTTGGATGGTATGGAGGACGTGTATGGCTCGTTTAATAATATTCCATGAAGGAAATTGAGTAGCTTGTATTTGGCCTTGTTGATATTCTTCCCACATTTTGTGAACTAAGGCTTCTAACAATATTTCTTTATCTTTAAAATAATAAGTTAGATTACCTCTACTAATGCCCACTTCTTGTGCGACTTG
>CAKZUM010000455.1 GCA_937921525.1 uncultured Saprospiraceae bacterium | reverse complement strand
GATCTGAGGAACTCATTAAGTCTAATAGTAGGGATTCTTTTTGCCAATTGACGCTATGATAATAAGCAGACAATTCTTTGTTTTTATCTTCTTTAGGCAATTTCCAAGAACGAGTCACATCTCCCTTTGTCCGTTTATTTTCAATTTTGATAACTCGTGCGCCTAGTTCGGCAAAGAATATTCCTACGGCAGGGCCTGCCAATACACTGGCTAATTCTACTACTAATAAATCTTTAAAAAAATGTTTCAACATAAAGAAGGTACTAATGTTTATATTGCGAAGGTGTTTAATACGTGTTTTGTTACAACAAAGGTAATGGCTTGAAATAACTCAAGACGTTTTCACTTCAGGATCGTCGAGGTTTGTAACCTCGATGCAGTATGATGATCGTATGGCATCGAGGTTACAAACCTCGACGATCTACTCCAAATACAATATTTTCTAAAAACACGCACAAAAAGTGTGCAGTAAAGAATTTAGTATAAGGAATTAGCTCATATATACACAAGTATACGATTTTATCTATAAAATCGCTTATTATTTGGACTAAGAGGAGGTATTAGTGTCACATTTGTTATACGTTAAGAATTACCTAATACCAACCGATTCTATGTCTTTTTTTAAGCTTTTGGTAGCTAGAAGTAAGCAAACAATAGCTACCCATTCCAAACTACCTACTATTAATAATGCCCATCGTAGAGAATCTACCCCATAAGTAGGTGCCAACGAATCACTAATCACACCAGTAAGAAATGGGCCCGTGCCAACCCCACACAGAGAAACAAAGGTGACAAATACCGCATTTGCAGTGGCACGCATTCTGACCGCTACTAAATCTTGCAAAATCGTATAAGCAGGTCCTATATAGAACGCATATAAAATATTAGGCATTAAATAGGAAAATAAAGCGGTGTACTTATGCTCACTAAATAACACTCCTATCGCAAATGGAAAACTTAACGCAAATGAAATAGCAGATAACCATAAATACCATCGTATATCTTTCTTCCCTAACTGATCACTAATATATCCTCCTAAAAATGTACCAAATGCGCCACAGACGCCAATAGCAAAGGCTAGCCATAGCCCTATTTCAGCAGTCCCCATTCCATGTATTCTGGCAAAAAAGGGAGGCATCCAAGTAGCATAAGCTGTACCTACAAGTGCATGTAAACCACTACCTAGCATCATGAATAGTAAAGTCTTCTTTTTTAATACAGCTAATACTGCTTCTTTGAGACTGGCTTTTTTCTGATGCTTGTCATATTGACCATCCAATATTCCTCTCTGAGGTTCTTTCACGGTGTAGTAAAATAGGATAGATAATAGAATGCCTGGCAGCCCAACTACCCAAAAAGCAGTTCGCCATCCATAAGATTCTTCTAAAAAACCACCAATTAAAAACCCTAGCAATAGACCAAAATAAACCCCCATGCTTCGAATAGCAAACGCTCGTCCACGTTCATGCTTAGGAAAATAATCTGGTAGAATGGATAAAGCTGGTGGCGCAGAACCTGTCTCTCCTAAGCCCACGCCAAAACGGGCCAGAAATAGTTGCCAGAAATTGTTCGCAAATCCAGTAAATGCGGTGATACTACTCCATACCGCTAAGGCAAGTCCAATAATGTTTTTTCGATTGTATCTATCTGCTAAATGGGCAACAGGAATTCCAAATGCAGTAAAGGACAAGGCAAACGCCAATCCAGTAATCAAACCTAATTGGGTATCCGATAGCCCCATTTCTGCTTTGATGGATTCCTGTAAAATAACAATCAACTGACGATCTAGATAGGAGAAGGTCGTGACCAGCGTAATCATGAATAGTACGTACCATCTATAGGAAGATAAAGCTTTTGGAGTTGCGCCCATATTTAGTTGTATTTTTCGGCAAGTTTATCTAAACCACAAATGTAGTTAACAATTTTACCACATAGATCACATAGCATAGCGCATAGGAATCTATGTGGCCTATGTATCTATGTGGTAAAATACAACTCTAACTTTGATGTGGTTAAAACTTGTCTATTTTTCGTTCCGTTCTCCGAAATATAAGAACTTATTCCACATTTTTCTATTTTTGTGGAATGCGTAAACTAAAGTTACAAGAACTAAATCGCCTAAGCGTAGAAGCTTTTAAAGAATCCGAGAAAGCCCCCATAGTATTGGTGTTGGATAATGTGCGATCAGGTTTGAACGTAGGATCTGCTTTTCGAACAGCGGATGGCTTTGCGATAGAGAAAATATACCTGTGTGGTATTACTGCTCAACCTCCGCATAGAGAGATCCTAAAGACCGCTATAGGTGCCACTAGTTCTATGGATTGGGAATATACGCCCACCACCTATGAAGCAGTGGCTCAACTAAAAAAAGAGGGATACTATTTAGCGGCAGTAGAACAAGCAGAAGATAGCACTTCCTTACAGGATTTTCAATTGCCATTGGATGCCAAAGTCGCCCTCATATTTGGTAATGAAGTGAAAGGTGTTAGTGAAGACGTCATGGAAATTGTTAATGAGTGTGTGGAAGTGCCGCAGTATGGGACTAAGCATTCTTTTAATATTTCTGTTTGTATAGGGATGGTCTTATGGGAGGTTTTCAGGAAGTGGAAATTTTCATAAAGAGTTATTGTAGCTTAGGCATTCCTGCCTGAGCAATCTTTGTCTAGTAGTATAAGGCACTTTAAAATAAATGATTAAACGTTTTTTTATAAAAATCTTTGACTTTCTTTGGATAAATAGTTACGAACCATTTACCAATTTTTTCGTCCAGTCTGTCAATAGTTTTTTCATATAAATCCATTGTTTTTACGGTAAGTTTTTTACCTGTTTCATAGACTTTATTACATACTTTTATTTGAGCTTTCTTTCCTGCCCAGACAAAGTTCCGAGCAAATTTTATTACTGTTTCTTTAGTATCTAAAATGTCTCCGTTCCAATGCTGTTCCAAGCCACCCCATACTCTTTCTATTGGATTATATTTACTATGATATGGTGGATAATAAGCAAGTTTAACTATCACATTGTACTTTGCCGAAAACTCACAGATTCGTTTAATAAACTGGGTTCTTCTACTATGACATTCTGGGCCATTATCTCCATTCAATAATATTGTGTGTACATTAGGAAAACGTATGCTCTTTTTCTCCCAATAATCACATAAACAATCTACAATAAAATCAGCCGTCACCTTTGAACTAGTAAGGTATAAATCAGTCTCCTGTAGCTGTGGTGAATAAAAACCAAATGGCGTAATATGTTCATTTCCAAAATCATGGTCTCCTGCTTTTACTAAGGCCCAGTTTTTGCCACCTCTTGAAAAATCTCCCACTTTTACTTTATTCTTTGCGTCATGTGATACTCGTAATACACCTTCTGATAAAAGTGCTTTTTGATTTTCTATCTCTATTTGATCAAAAATCAAATCTGTCTCCTTGATTTTTTTTTGGTTTCGTTTTCGCTACTTTTCTTTGTTTAAAGCCTAATGCTATCATCTTATTTCGTAGGGTTTGATTACTTGGAAGTTCTGATTCTTTATATCCCCGTTTTAATAACTCTTTTCTTACCTGACTTATACTCAATTGAGTATATAAACGAGTGCTTTTAAATTGTGGATCTGTCTGACTCGAATTCTCTCCAATTTCTTTAAGCTCTCTTATTAATTTAGGATTTAATTCCTCTAATTTTTTTCGTCCTCTTTCTTCAAATTTATCCAGTTGAGCAATACCTGTACTCACTTCGGTTATTCCTTTATTTAATGTCACTCGACTTATCCCTAAATACTTTGAAATTATGGCCCTGCCTCCTACCCCATAATCTAAGGCTAGTCGCCCTAAAAACATTCGTCGCGCACTTCCTTTTAAATGCGAAGCAGCAATTTTTAAACT
>CAKZUM010000454.1 GCA_937921525.1 uncultured Saprospiraceae bacterium | reverse complement strand
AATTTTCACATACAACAATGCGTCCCATTGTGCCAAAATATCATGCAATAGAATTTCCAATTGCTGTTGATCTTTTTTGGTTATCTCCTCCAAGGAACTGCTTGTAATTAACTGACTAAATTTTTCTTTGAAAAAATGATTATCTAACTCTGATCGACTGTATACGTTATTTAAATAATCTGGCAATGCGCCCCATCGTTTCACAAAAATATGCAAAGGCGTTACGGCCCAGCTTTCTAAGCGTTGCTTTTCCTCATCGTATGGATTTTTGATACTAGATTTTTTATGCGCTTTGCGAAGCCAATATAATAAGTCTAAGATGACCTGTTTTTTGATTTTTTCATTAGCCTTCGTCACACCTACTAAGCCTTCAATCAAAAATATTTCATCTAAGGCTTTCTGAAAATAGTCAAAATATTGATCGTTTAGAATCGGAATGACATGCTGATCTGGATCAAATTTATTCTGGATATATTGGACAATATATCGCCGCATTCGCTTGTCTAGCAAATTGCCAAATTCTATAAAACGATCGCATTCTTGTTGTAATTCCTTTTCTATATCTTGAACCATATAATTTTGTTTTCAATTACCATTTAGACCACTTAGTTTTTACCAACATAGGTAGTTTTTTTTTACCACATAGGTACATAGATCACATAGCTAAGTGTAACTATGTGACCTATGTACCTATGTGGTAAAAAAAAGAATCTATATGTTAGTGTAAGAAAATTGCAGTTTTTCCAGATTCAATTTCAACTGCTGCAAGCTACTCGCCACCTCCTCAAAATTCTTTTTAACAACCTCCGAAAATTCCGAATCTACAAATAAATTTTGCTCTAGTAAATTAATCTCCTCTGGCCGATTCTCCTCCATATTTTGAAGTTGTTGTGTAATAAAGGACGTTAGCTTCTGATAACGTTCATCCCAAAATTTTTGAACAATCGGGTGCGGTTTTTTGGTGATCGTTTCAGAGGTATCCATCAGACGAGTTTGTAGTCGGTAAGTCGTTTCTGTAGCATCGTGGTGTACATCAATAGTATTTTCTTGCTTCCCTTTAGAGGTACGTACCCTATTGACTAGATTTTTTCCTTCATCATAAAAATTAATCACCTGAGGGTCATCAATAGACAACATCCGAAATTGCTTGATCGTGATAAATACTCCTTGAAATTTACTGTCTTGCTTTTCAATTCTAAAATATTCATCATCAATGACCATGAGTTGATCCTTAGAAACTGTGTGGCTAATTCTAATCTCACTTGCTACCTCCTCTTGAAATTCCTTTGTCTCCTTTTTGAGCATACTCAAATTAACCGCCATCGTATAGCCATGCTTGGCAACCGCTTCTGTCAGAATATCTTTGATCGTTTGTCTTTGACTAGGACTACCCCATAGGCAATGGTACATTAAAAAACAATCCATTAAATCTACCTTGTTCCGACCATTCAAAAAGGCAGAGGTTCGTAGCAAACGGATAATTTTCTTCCATCGTCGATCATGTACAACGATGGCATTTCCCATATTAGCATTCCTTACATTATGCTCCTCTAATTTGATTTTAACTAATTGAATTGTATTTAACACTTCTGGGCCTACTTCTACTTGGTCTATCAAGGAACTCCATTCCTCTAACTCCTTGTTAGTTAATTTAGCATCGTCCGTTATATCATCCCTATACACATCTTTGACATCTGTAATCATCGTCAAAAAGTTGTCGAACTTTTTGATATTCCCTAATTCTAAACGGAGTAAAAAACGATCCCATATAGGGGCGAGGTTGGCATTTTTAGGCGGTAATTCGTTAGACGCTGTAATGATACCTCTAATATTGACTTGCATATCTTCATCACCATTTCTATAAATTTTTTCATTTAAAATAGTCAATAAAGCATTTTGAATGGCAGGCCCAGCCTTCCATATTTCATCCAAAAAAACAATATTCGCTCCTGGCAAATACCGATCTGTTAGGCGTTCGTATTTATCTTCTTCTTTTAATTTTTGAATAGAAATAGGGCCAAATATTTCATCGGGCGTGCTAAATTTACTCATCAAGTACTCAAAAGACACCCCATCTAAAAAAGCGTGTTTGAGTCGCCTAGCGATTAAACTTTTGCCAACACCGGGAGGGCCTAATAAAAAAATGCTTTCCCCTGCTACTGCACTTAGTAGAGACAGGTTGACTGCTTCTTCTCGTTCATATAGTCCATCAGATAGGCTAGTGAGTAGCTTTTTTACTTTTTGGTGGACTGCTGTAGGTTTTTCTATCATTCTATTCTTCTTATTGATTTTTATTGCTCAAGTACAGTAATGGCTGAAACCTGCGGGTGGCATCGTGCAGCGGATGGTGGCAGACATTTTTAAAAAAGTCCTAATCGACAAATATAAGATGACAGCCATTTCCTCTCCCACTTAGCTACCCGCAAATGTCAGCCATCACTTTATCAGTAATGGCTGAAACCTGCGGGTGGCATCGTGCAGTGGATGGTGGCAGACATTTTTAAAAAAGTCTTAATCGACAAATATAAGATGACAGCCATTTCCTACCCCACCTAGCCACCCGCAAATATCAGCCATCACCTTATCAGTAATGGCTGAAACCTGCGGGTGGTATCGTGCAGCGGATGGTGGCAGACATTTTTAAAAAAACTTAATCGACAACAAATATAAGATGACAGCCATTTCCTCTCCCACTTAGCCACCCGCAAATGTCAGCCATCATTTCCATCTAATGAAAAGAGATAAAATCTAAAAGGTTTAATAAATTCCAATAAATTATTACCTTAGAGTAGTTCAGTATCTCTACATAATCATTATAGAACCTTTTATTTAATAAAGATGGACAGACGAAAAATACTAAAATACGTAGCCTACGCTACTGGTGCTGCCGTCAGCGCCCCGTTGGCTAGCTCTTTGTTAGTCAGTTGCCAATCAGACGCTGTCTCTACTATTTCTGATAGTGCCGCCACCAAACTTAGCTTTTTTAATAAAAAAGAATTTGCGGTAATTTCTGATTTGGTAGATATTATGCTGCCCAAAACAGATAGCCCATCTGCGACAGACGTTGGGGTTCATAGCATGATTGATCAGATGGTGGGGACCGCCTACCGACCAAAGGCTAAAGAAGAGTATCAATCTAAGTTTGCTGCATTTTACAAGTACCTCAACGATAAGGAGATCACAAATATGGATGCAGCTGCAAAGTTGGACTTATTAAAAGCATTAGAAAAAGAAGAAGATCCATCTTTAAAAGATGCTAAAGATGGCTTTTTAAATTTAAGACAACAAACAATCGCTTATTATCTGACAACAGAAGAAATAGGCATTAACTATTTAAATTACTTACCCGTACCTGGTCAATATGAACCATGTATTTCTTTAGAAGAAGCGGGTGGCAAAGCATGGGCATTATGAATTATAACGCAAAAGGAAAGGCCGAAGTCACCTATGACGCAATTGTTGTCGGGTCCGGCATTAGCGGCGGATTTGCTGCTATGGAATTATGTAAAAAGGGCTATAAAACGTTAGTCTTAGAAAGAGGTCGGATGATCAAGCATGGAGAATATCCAACTGCTGGTTTAGACCCTTGGGATTTACCAAACCAAAATCGAGTCACTGCCGAAGAAGTTGCTAAACACTATTTTCAGCAAGATCGCTTGAAGTGGTGGGTACGAGAAGATCATAAACATTTTATCAATAAAGATGATGAATACCCGTATGACGAAGTAAAGCGGTTTGATTGGATACGAGGGCATCATGTAGGGGGTCGATCCCTTATGTGGGGAAGGCATTGCTATCGTTGGAGTGATATTGATTTTGAAGCAAATGCTAAGGAAGGGATTGCTATAGATTGGCCCATTCGCTATAAAGATATTGAGCCGTGGTATGATTATGTGGAAACTTTTGTCGGCGTTTCAGGACAAAAAGAAGGACTCAAACAAGTGCCTGATGGAAAATTCTTACCTCCTTTTCCATTAAACTGTGCGGAACAGCATATGCGAGAAGCGGTAGCTAAAGTCTACCCTAGTCGGGTAGTTACTCCTGGCAGAGTCGCTAATTTATCTCAATATGACCCAGCCGTTCATAAAGGTAGTAGAGGGCAATGCCAGACACGGAACAGATGTGTAAGGGGCTGTCCGTATGGGGCTTATTTTAGCAGTCTTTCTGCTACTTTGCCCGTAGCGGAAGAGACAGGTAATTTAACGATTCGCCCGAATAGTATTGTTCACGAAATTATCTTTGATAAGGAGTTAGGCAAAGCTAGTGGCGTCCGTGTAAAAGATCGGGAAACTGGAGAGGAAATAGATTTTTTAGCTCGTATCATTTTCTGTAATGCTAGTACGGTTGGTACTACAGCCATTCTGTTAAATAGCCGTTCTGATGAGTTTCCTGATGGTATGGATACTAGTGGGGAACTAGGACACAACATGATGGATCACCATTACGGAATGGGCGCATCTGGTACGTTACCTGGGTTTGAAGATACCTATTATAAAGGTCGTAGGCCTGGTGGTTTTTATATTCCTAGATTTAGAAATATTGACAAGGCTACCAAGCGAGATGATTATGTCAGAGGCTTTGGCTATCAAGGGGGTGCAGGTAGAGGCAATAATATACCACAAGGAGTTCTTGGTGCAGAGCTTAAGAAGACTATTTTTGAGCCTGGTCCTTACTATATTAGCATGACTTGCTTTGGAGAATTATTGCCATACCATGATAATAAAATGTTTCTCAATTTTGATAAAAAGGACAAGTACGGTATGCCAATTATTACCTTCGATGCCTCGCTACGAGAGAATGAAAGGAAGATGCGACTTGATGGTGTAAAATGTGCAGAAGAAATGCTAGAAGCGGCAGGTTGTAAAAATATTACTTCCTATAATGATGCGACAGCCCCTGGTGCTTGTATTCACGAAATGGGTACGGCTAGAATGGGTAATGACCCAAATACTAGTGTTCTTAATAAATGGAATCAACTACATAAAGTACCGAATGTTTTTGTAACGGATGGTTCTTGTATGACTAGTGCGGGTACGCAAAATCCGAGTATTACTTATATGGCATTGACTGCTAGGGCAGTTGATTATGCGCATAAGCAGGTGAATGATGGGAAGTTGTAGATGGATGTTTTAGATTTAAAAATAGCGGCTTTCTCTTTGAGGGCCGCTATTTTTCGTTAAAATGTAGTTAGATAAGGTTAACGTGGCATAATTCAACGCGGACCTACTTCGTAGCCACACGGATATTTTTTTGATTTTTGTAGGTCGTGAGGGATGTAGCACGGAATTTATTCCGTAAAACTATCAAGCAAAGCGTAGATAAAACACGACTAATCTACGCTCATTTAGTTCTACAGTATAATTCAACGAAGACCTACTAAACACACCGAACACAGGCGACCATAAAATCAGATAAATCCGCGTTGAATTATGTGTATTTTGGCTGCTAGTTATACACTCCATTCAATTTAAAGATCATGTTATCCAACACCTTCTATATAGACGATTCCAAACACCAGCTAATCAAGATGTTGGTAAATATTGCTATCATCGGAATCCTCTTATTTCTATTTACCGCTTGCCAAGAACAGCCACCAACTAAAGTCATTAAAAAAGAAAAAATAAGTAGTTCTAAAAT
>CAKZUM010000453.1 GCA_937921525.1 uncultured Saprospiraceae bacterium | reverse complement strand
CAGATCCAGTTGATCCAACAGATCCAGTTGATCCAACAGATCCAGTTGATCCGACAGATCCAGTTGATCCAACAGATCCAGTTGATCCAACAGATCCAGTTGATCCGACAGATCCAGTTGATCCGACAGATCCAGTTGATCCATGTGTTTTAATAGTAGGAGAGCCTGTGATCGCACCAGCAACATGCTTGGCAGCAGATGGAACAATTAGTTTTGCAAGTGCACCAGCTAATTTAACATTCACTTGGTTTGATAATACAGTAACTTCTTCTAGAAGTGATCTTGCGGCCAATGATTATGTTGTAACGGTTTCAGATGCGAATCAGCCAGAGTGTCCAGCAATGGAATTAACGATTACGATTCCAGAAATGAGTGGCTTTACTTCAGAGATAGTGATTAACAATCAGCCAACTTGTGAAACAGCGAATGGTTCAGTAACAATAAGTGTCACAGGCGGTGTTGGGCCGTATGCGTACTCATGGGGAGCGACTGATACTAAAACTGATTTTGAGGCAGGTACATTTGAAGTACTAGTGACAGATAGAGGAACAGGATGTTCTGACATAATTAACTTTACTTTAGAAGAATCTTGTGATCCAGTTGATCCAGTTGATCCAGTTGATCCAACAGATCCAGTTGATCCGACAGATCCAGTTGATCCGACAGATCCAGTTGATCCGACAGATCCAGTTGATCCGATAGATCCAGTTGATCCGACAGATCCAGTTGATCCGACAGATCCAGTTGATCTGATTGATACTACGAATTGTGTTACACCAGTAATCGTAAATGTGGTTCAAATTGCTTCAGGTTGTAGAGAAGACGGTGGCTCCGCTACTGTAGAATTACAAGAAAGAGCAGAGAACTTTGTGTATACTTGGGTGCCAAATGTAGGCACACCAAATGCAGCGGGTAATGCAAGAACAGGATTGCCAGTAGGAGGATATGAAGTCTTGGTAAGTAGAGTCGGATTTAGTACTTGTAATACATCGACTACGGTAGTCATAGGAGATGCTGATCCAGTATTTGATATGGAACCAGTCGTAGAAGTAGCGACTTGTTTAGCAGCAGATGGATCAATTGATTTTAGTGCAGCACCAGCCAACTTCACATTCACATGGGAGGGCGGCTTAGTAGAAACAATAAGAAGAGGTTTACCAGCAGCAGATTATGTGGTGACTATTACCGATTCCAACAATCCAGACTGTCCTCATGTAAAAGAGATTTCAGTAGGATCAAGAAGCGGATTTGAAGCGGATGTAGTGGTCAATGAAAATCCAACATGTGGTCAGAAAAATGGTTCGGCAACGATCATCGTTACTAATTCAGTTGGACCATTTAGCTACTCTTGGGGAGAAAGCGATACGCGACAGGATTTAGAGGCTGGTATGTACGAAGTAACCATTGTTGACAATGGTACGGGTTGTGAAGAAACGATAGTCTTTGCTTTAGCAGATAATTCTGTGGAAGTAACTATTGAAATGATAGATTCTATCTTTACTTCATGTGCGGGTGTATCTGATGGAAGGATTGATGCAATAATCAATATGGGTAGCGATTTTGCTGGCCCAGCGGTAGAAACAATCACAGATGCAGGAGGTCAAGAATACGTAAACGGAAGCTTGAATCCTGGTGACTTCTGTTTGATCGTATCAGATGCGAATGGCTGTATAGCAGGTCAAAGATGCTTTGCAGTTGTTAGTCCTCGATCAATCGCAATAGATGTTATTAAAACAGATAAAGATTGTGAGGATGCAGGAGGTACGATTGATATAACAGCAAGTGGCGGAAGTGGTAATTATACCTATGCGTGGTCGGACGCTCAAAATGTAGAAGACCGAGTAGATATTCCAATTGGAACATTTAGCGTAACCGTTACAGATGGTCAAGAATGTACGGCAGTAGCAGAGGTGGTAATCGAAGACGATTGTATCAATCCAAACTTGGACTCAATGGGCGTCGATACCTCCGTAACGATCCTTTACATAGATGAAGAGATTCAATTTGACATAGATCCGTTTAATTCTTTTGAGGCTTGTGGTACTATACCTGATACATTTGGAACAGACTTAATCACTACATTCCTTGGAAGTGCTAATTTCTTCCGAGAAAACACCAAAGGAATTGCAGTAGTGGATTCGGAAACGGGTTGTTTGACTTATACTGCTTTTGATGGGCCTATATCGGTTGATACAGTAATCGTTACGGTATGTGATTTTGCAGTGTCTACTTGCTATAGAGTAACTTATCTAGCTAATATAGCTGGAACGATGGTTATTGAAGATACAAGTGCAATTGAAGGTAATCTTTTATTACAAAATGTATCTATACCATTGGATGTTACCGAAGAGTATTGTCCAATTGTGCCAGAGTCATTCGGAGAAAACTTAACTGCTGAAGGATTAAATGGTAGCCTAGAAGGAGCAACTGACTTAGGAAATTATCAGATCAATGCAACCTCAGGTTGTATCCGTTACCAATCAAATTCTGTTGGAGGAATTGATACCATTGGTGTTAGAATTTGTGATGCGGTTACGAATGAGTGTATTGACACTAGAGTCGTAGCAACGATACAACCAACTACCGATAATTTAGAGGTGACTATCGCGGAAGGACTTGCTACAGAAATCTGTTTACCATCTGATCAATTAGCTAGCTCAAACTTGACATTGAGTATATGTAATATGCCAGCTAATGGTGAGGTGACGGTATTAGGCACTAGTACTTGTGCGAGATATATACCATCAGAAAATTTACAAATTGGAGATACGGATAAATTCTGTCTAGTCTTATGTGATGAAAATAATGTATGTGATACGACTTATGTTAATATCACCGTTGCAGATGAATGTCAAGGTATACTAGTGGATGATTCAATCAATGAAATCACAGAAGACTGTGAAGAAGGATTCCCATACTGCTTAGAATTACCGTTGAATCAAATGAATAACTACGAGTTCTTCTTGGATGGTATGCCATACACGGGAGAATTCAGAGGATGTATGAATGACTCTGCTTATAGCTACACTTACTTCCCAGTTCCTGATAGAGGAGAGGAAGGACCATACAGAGTAGATAATTGGAGAGTAGGCGATAATACCTTCATGGGTGAATTCAATACGATGGATGATTTAATAGATTCCATGAATGTTTGGGATGCCGTTGGCGAATGGACGATTGATAAAACTTTATTGACGATTACTTGTGGATTCTCTGGCCCAACTTACGGCCCATTGAACATCACACAGATCAATACAGGTGCGGAAGCAATATTAGAAGTGAATACAAATCTAACACCTAATGGAACTAGCATTAGAATTCCATTAGGCACTCACGAAGTGGTAGTTAGAGATCCTGTTGCAGCTTGTTCGGATACGCTTAGAGCGGTGATTACTTGTAAGGAATGTCCTGAAGTTTATAACGGAGAATTAACGATCCTCTCAGAAGAGTGTGAAGCGACAACGATTTGTTTGGAAATCAACCCAGAGCAATTAGATAGCTTTACAGTAAGAGTCAATGATGAGATAATAACGCCAGACTTATGCGTTCCTGATACAACATTCTCTTTCAGTATGTTCCCTGTACCAGGTGGTGGAAGTGAAGGTCCATACACATTCGTTTGGAGTATTGATAGTGTAGAGGTAACTGGTGCATTTGATTCGATTCCTGAGTTAATATCTGAATTAAATAGTTTAGATCGAACTGGAAACTGGGTATTTGATAATAGCTTATTTGCCGCAGTAGGAGGTAGACAAGGAGTTATTTATGGTAACTTATTAGTCACGCAAACACAGACAGGAGATGTAGGAGATGTAGGAAGAGGCTTAGTACTCACCTCCGATAAAGTTTCCATTACACTTCCGACTGGAAGTAGTATTGTATCAGTTACAGACATGATTATTGGATGTGATTACGAATACAATTTCTTGATTGATTGTTCGGTAGCAGATATAGCAGCAGATATTGATACAACAATACTAGTAGGACAGACACATACGATTTGTTTAAACATGGGGCAATTGGATGTAGAAGTTGAAAGCATTCGCAACATCTGTGAAGAGAAAGCAACAGGCATGATCGACTATATGATTGACGAAGAAAACAACTGTATTACTTACGAAGGAATAGCCTTAGGCGTAGATGCTTTATGTATCGAACTTTGTGATGCGGAAGGTACTTGTGATACGACCAACATTGTGATTGAAGTAATACCATTAGCATCGCTTGATACAGTTGACTTTGATATTGTTTTAGGAATGACAGAGACGGTTTGTTTAGAGCCTGAAGTATTACCTGGAATTTTAGCTACAGTAACAAACATTTGTAGCGAGGCAAGTGGCACAGCTGCTGAAGTAATCATGCTAGGGGATGAGCCTTGTTTCGATATTTCAACGCTTCAAGTAGGAATGGACTTCGCATGTATTGTCATGTGTGATGAAGAGGGCGTATGTGATACAACCGTCTTTAACATTAATGTTCGACAACCAATAGCGGATACAGTAGTCATGAGCATATTACTAGGACAGGATACAACGTACTGCTTTGATTTAGAAGAGCTTGGAGCGAACATTGTTTCCTTCGAGAATATATGCGACGAACCAGAGCATATTAATATCGACTTGAATCCAATTACAGCATGTATGGATGTAGAAACATTATCTGAAGGAAACGATACATTGTGTATAGTTGCTTGTGATGCCAACAATGTTTGTGATACAACGATTATCACATTCAGAGTTGTAACAGATTTTGCAGACTTACTACCAATGGCTGTTAACGATGATACAATGACCGTTTCTAATGAGACATTGATATTGGACATCATTGAAAATGATACCATTAACGGAATATTAGAAGACTTTGGAATACTAGAAATGCCAGAAAATGCAACGGTGTTTATCAATCCTGATGGAACGATAAGCTTCATACCAAATACAGATTATTGTAGCGTGGAAGCAGATACGTTCACTTACTTTATCGAAAATGAGTTCGGTGCAGATACGGCAACAGTTTCAATAACAATTGCTTGTGAAGACTTAACGATCTTCAGTGGTTTCTCTCCTAACAACGATGGCGTAAATGACTCGTTCAAAATACTAGGTATTGAAGGCTACCCAGACAATGAGTTAACGATCTTTAACAGATGGGGTAATGAAGTTTACAATAAGAAAGGATACACCAACGCAGAGCCTTGGCAAGGAACTTTTGAATTGGAAAATCTTCCAGATGGTACTTACTTCTATGTACTAGATCTTGGCGATAAGTCTGACCCAATGAGTGGGTATGTACAGATAGTTAGATAAGAAGAATGCTTGGTGGCTCAGCCACCAAGCTCACAATAATCTTTAGAAGGGGTAGTTTAGTAATAAACTACCCCTTCTTTTTTGTACTAGTTTTTTTTAATTAGCTTTGCGCCCAATTAAAAAAACATGAAAGACATCATAGATCTATTAGGAAGAATACTACTCTCCTTCATATTTTTATACGAAGCTTACGATTCTATATTTTATTTTAAAGATACCAAAGCATCCATGACGGCATTTGGGATAGATGCGCACCAAAATCTACTCTTATATGGGGCTATTTTTTTACTCGTATTAGGGGGGGCATTGGTACTCTTAGGCTATCGCTCTGGACTAGGTGCTTTCTTATTGACCGTCTACTGGATACCTGTTACTTTTATCGTCCATGACTATTGGAACTACCCACCAGAGGAACAAAGAATACAAGCCATTTTATTTACTAAAAATTTAGCCATATTAGGCGGTCTTTTACTCATGTGGGCCAATGGAAGTGGGAAGTATAGTGTCAAAAGATTATTTGCGACGACTAAGGTGCCTCAGCGGCGGCGGTGATCAATTGTTAGAATC
>CAKZUM010000452.1 GCA_937921525.1 uncultured Saprospiraceae bacterium | reverse complement strand
ACGGATCAATTGGTACAGATTGCAGAGACTTTAGCTATATACTATCCTTTTTTATTACCCGCCGTTAAAGCCCATATCGCCCGCATTCCGAAGGAAGGAACTATGGGTTACCCCAGTCAGGTATTACTTCAAATAATGGATGATTTAGGAACGAAAGATTTTGGTTTAGTGTTTAAGGAATTTACTAAGCGAGCTGCTATTTATGGATTTGGGGATGTGCAGGTTCGGAGGCTATGGGAACGGCTTAGGTGATTGTCAGCTTGGAAAAAATCATACATCATAAATTTTACATCATACATCATACATCAGTGTAAATTTGCCTAGCTAGGTAAAGCTAGGTGGATTGATGATGTATGATTTATGAAATATGATTTTTGATTTTTTGCGAGCATGAGCATTCAAAAAAAAACGGGTAGCACCCAATAAGGCACTCCCGTTCTTAAAAACCCAGTTATATTGTAAACAAGTAAAATAGCAGGGTAGTAGATAGCACAAGAAGTGTTAACTGTTTCTATGACTATTCTAACTACCCCAATACCATTACTTGGCTATTATCATCTTGTGGGTAGCTACACCAAAAGGCGTAGCTACCTGATAAAAATAGGTACCATTAGGCAAATGGTCTGAAACGAATTTTATTTGGTTGGTACCTTTCGAATAGTGTTGTGTTGTTTGTAAAATGTTCTGTCCGTGTATATTAAAGACGCTTAAAGCGGTTAGGGCCTCTTGAGGTAAATAGAAATGGATAGTAGTCGTAGTCGCAAATGGATTCGGTGTATTTTGAGAGACATTAAAAGCTCCGCCCTCTGAATCAAGCATGGGGGTAGTATGCTCTTGGTGAAAAGAGGGCGAAGGGGCTATCATAGAACCAAAATCCAAAATATTTATTGAATCAGGTGATTGAAATTTTAAATCAAAATCCAACCAGTGCCCGCTGAAACTATAAGCTTCAGCGGGAGTTGGATCAGAGGTAACGCTTAGCAACTCGTTTAGTTGTCCGTCTGCTGTAGCTTCAAAAGTGAGGCTAAACAAAACGGTGTTGTTGTCATGGGATAATAATGAGTGCCAGCTAGTGGTAAGGAATCCTTCCTGTCCCTTACGCCACCCATGGATATTGTCGGGTGTCACTATACCTCCGATTTTGTTGGTTAAGATCAAATCGTGGAATTTAAAAGTGGCTTGGAAGCCAGCAATTTTTTCTAACTCAGGTGCATAAAAAGGAATGGTGTACGTTTTCCCACGTTCCACTTTTAATTCAGGTGTATGTATATAAAAAGATGTTCCGAAATTTCGAGAAGTTGCAGCGGAATAAGAGTTTGCTGCATCGCCATTGATGTCCCCAATTTTTACGCCTATAAAATCCATGTAGACATTATCCGTATTTAATGCAGATACCGTATAAGATTCTTCAATAACTTCTGCGAGTGGATTGCTCGTTTGAAACTGGTAATCTTTATTAATAAAACGCCAGCTTTTGTTATTGGGAAATTGAGTCATTTTGCCTAATATCATTTGACGGATAATCACCATATCGTAAGTGGTAATTGTTCCTGATCGATTCACATCCGCTGCTATATATTGATAAGGCAGAGTGAATATAGAAGTACCGATGATATGCTTGTTTATTAACAATAAATCGAAGGTACTTACTCCATTGAGGGGATTGGTATTATTAGATGGAGCAATGGTGTAATCACTATTGCTTGGGAGCATCATTTGAAAATTACCTGCCTCATTAGAGAGGGTTGTCTTGTAGCTAGTGCTAGTACTAGTTATATCTATTTTGGTATCTGCTATTGGCGCACCGAATCTATCTGTTATGGTGCCACCTACCATTGTTTCGTCACAATCAATTCCTATGGGAGATTGTATGTCTATTTGAATAGGACAAGAATTGTAATTGCCAGTAGCATCTACAACAAATAATATAAGTTCAACAATGCCTTCATCTGCGCAAGTAAAGGCAATTTGTGAAGGTAGCATTTGCACCTCCGTTAACACACTTGGCGTATCTACACGTAGTGATTCATGCCACAAGAAAAAGTTTAATTCACTTTGGTCATTACAGTTGTCATAACTACCTGCATCTAAAGAATCAGTATGAACGATGACCATTCTCTCTATGGAATCTATTGTGGCAATAACGCCCCTTGCACATCTTGGAGTAGGTGCAACACCATCTATAAATTGATATTGAACAGTAGTGTCTGATTGGTTACCAAACTCATCGACAACTTGCCAAATAACGGTATAGCTAGTATCAGGCAAAACAGTTTGTAAAAAGGAAGGGCTAGTGCCAGTATCTACTAATGTTCCATTTTGTAAAAATTGCCAATTGTAGCGTAGCCCATCCGTAGATAGTTCATTGCAATCTCTCGCAAATATGGAGAAGTTTCTGTTGTCGTCACATTCTAAAGGACTACTCCCAAGAGTTTGATCTTCTTCTCCAAAAGGGGCGGCATCTCCTTTTCCTAATAAAACATTATCTACCTCGCCGACTACTAAGAAAGGGGCATCATTATCTACAAAACGTATAATTTGTACATAAGTAAAGTGATCTTCCTCCGGAAATTGACTAGCAGTAATTATATTCGGAGAACGAACAATATCATCATCATCTGCCTCTCTATCAATCGTTAACCATTGGTCATCTACATTTGTTAGACATTGATTAACGATGGAATAAGTTCTCGTAATATGTTGGATATTTCCCGATTCAAAACGTACGATCAAGTCTCTATAAGTCCAAGTAAAATCATCACAAGCACCTTCTTGTATAGGAGATGGAGGGACTTCTATTTTATCTATATCACAATTGGTAAACTCATCTGCTGGGAAAGTAATCACCCAATCAGGTTCATAAATAAAATCTATTGATTGCTCCAACCAAGGTGTCGTGTTACCAGAGCGATCAATGGCTCTATATCTACGTTTTATTTGGAGGGTTTGGCAGTTACCTTCTAGCAGTTGGTATTCTTGTTCTATTATAGGGGTGATACAATTCATATTATCCATACAAAGTTCACCAGGGTCTCCAAATTGTTGATTAAAAAAGAACGCTTGCGTAGGGAACAATGGCAACCATTCATCCATATCAAATTGATTATCTCCATCCAGATCTGTCGGTCTTCCGATATCTGTCGTTTGGAATTCTCCACAAGAACGGGTGATGGGACCTAATGCCATACAGCTTGGTTGTGTCCGATCTATAGGATTTACGATGGTAGTACAGACATTGTAATTTCCACTACCATCAATAACTAATAATTCTAGTAGAACATCTTTGAATAAATCACAGCATTCAAAAGATACCTCCATTGACCACTCGGATAAGTCAATACTATCTCTTAAGAGAGGCGTAGTATCCAATCTCATTTCTCCATCTGTACAGTTACTTCTTTTGATGAGTATCTGTGTGATGCCACAATTATCAGAACTATTATTGTTTAATTCGTTTGCAGATAGGGTGGCCATTCCATTATCATCCAAAATAATTTCTTGATTGTTTTGACAAATAGCTATCGGCGCAATCGTATCTCTGATTGTCAAATACCTAAAGCAGGTATCTCTATTGGATAGTGCGCCACATTGATCGGAAGCCTCGTAGCCAATTCTAAAAGTGCCAATACTGAAGCTCGTTTGAAAAACGGAAATGGCCTTGTTAGACCATTCCCTGTTTACCAATTCTTGTACGGTAAACTCCTTAACAATTGGTTTATCATCGCAGTTGTCTGTCGCTTCTGGTAAAGGAAAGTCTAGGCTTATTTGACAACTATTCGCTGGTAAAACAATCTGTTCTGCATTAGCTAATGCAGAGAAGCTGCAAGTAGTAAAAGTTGGTGCAATGGTATCTATTATTTGAATGAATTGTGTATCTACTAGCACCACAATTCCTTGTGGATCACATTGGTCAATTAATTCATAAATGCGTTGGCGTACAGCACCGCAATCTGTTGCAGCCCCTATGTCTCTTACTTGTAATCGAAAATCACAAGTAGGATTATTTTCGTCAAAAAATAGAGTATCTGTTGCTTGGAATTGCCCATTAATCTGTAAGCCACTAAGCAATCCGATTGGATTGTCTTCTGTTCTATTATTAATATCAGTAGTAGGTAATGCGCAATCTGCAGTAATATCTAAAGGAATATTAATCAACTGTCTGACGTCAGGTCGGAGTACCCTTAATGTATCTACTCTTCTTGCAGTATTATTACAGGCATCTGTCACTAGCCAATTTAGAGCGTAGCTAGGCTGGGCATTACAAGTCGCCATAGTTTCTATAATGCTAGTACTTTCCAAAGTGACGATTGTTGTACCGCATTCATCCATAGCAATTGGAGGGGCCATATTGATTAAAACATCGTCAATATTAAAATTACAAGTATACAAGGTATCTGTTCGAGGTCCTTCTGTGAAGAAAGGTATTGATTGGTCTTGTATAATCAGCGTATCGGTCTTTCTAGCTGAATTGTTACAAGCATCCGTCACTAGCCAATGAAGCAGATAACTAGAGGGGGTATCACAAGTCGTATTATTTCCTATAACCGTTGTGCTTTCTAAGGTGACATTACTTGTACCGCAGGCATCTACCGTATTAGGAGTCGTTATATTATTTAAAATCTCCTCAATATCAAAATTGCAAGTATATAGGGTATCTGTTCGAGGTCCTTCTGTGAAGAAAGGTATTGATTGATCTTGTATAATCAATGGACTGCTACAAATGTCTACAACTTTATTAGAGGCACATACCGCAGATGCCTGATTGGCAGTATACACTCGTTGTATTTCCACAGTATATCCAGCGTTACCACAAGTAATCATTGCATCAGGAGGAAAGGAAGGATATTCTTCTGTCAATGTACTACCATTAGCGATGATGGTTCCCGTGACATCTTTAATTAAAATATTGTAATGAAGTATATCTCTTATTGGAAAGCAGTAGTCTTCTATGACCATCTCTGGAAATATGGTTATCTCACAATTTGTATTAGTATTAACAATGACTTCTTGCTTGCAAATGAGTTCAGGTGCTTTTACTTCAAACTGTACACTTGTCGTAATGCTTGAATCTAAAATAGCATGGTAGCTTATTTCATAGGTACCTACACCAAATGGATTCGGCAATTGCATACCTGCTTCAAAAGAAAGGCAGGTCTCTCCACAGATTAATCCACTAGTGGTTTCGATAATACGAACCATGGCAGAATCATGTTGTAATGGAAAACATTCTACCAGCATTTCTGCTGCGGGGATTGTCACATTGATAAATTCTGAGCCGCAATCTAATTGTTGAGATGGGATGTGCGGAGGAATGAAGTTGGCGATTCTTTTACAACATTGAATATCTGCAACCCAGCCCATGCCACTTTCTCGATCTCCATTTGTGCGGAATTCAAATGTTATGCAGCTAGAAATATTGGTGTTTCTATTAAAAGAAACAAATACAGCACCGCCAAATGCACTTTCTATTCCTTTACCAGAAGCTTTATCTAAAAGCGGGGCATTGGTATCTGGTCCATCATAAGCAAATAGGGTGTCTCCGGGGAATAGATCAAATTCTCGAAATAGCACTCCTAATCTTCGGCTAGGATCTTGGGGACAAAAAGTAATAATGCTACTTCGAGGATTTGAATCTCTGTAATAGGTTTTTAGCGTATCGCTAGAAAAAGAGTAAAGGGAATCACAGTCCACTAATTGGTGCGTAATCTGACTGTTATTGATAGGGATAACAAAGTCAAATGAGGATGCACTCAGAAAAGAAAGCCATAAGAACGCAAACGAGAGCGCTGCTAGCTGCTTTGTAAAGATGGTGTTAATAAACCAAGTGTTGAAATGGAGAATAGCGTTTCTGTTCCGTTCAATACACGGCACAGACGTACATTGCTTCTTACGGCTCATATTATAGTGTTTCATATGTGATCCCTCTCTCTTGTACTAGCTACCATTCCAGCTATATAGACTGACTAGCAGTTTAGGACAATTGAAAGAAAATTAACTAGGTTCTGGATACTACATCGGTATATTAGACTTATTCATATTGAAAAGACTAGCACTCGTAGATTTGCAAAACCAATAGTGTTGTACCTTTTAGCATTTTCCTAAAAGGGCTTAAAAGTTAGGAGATAAATAAACTACCCTGAGGGTAGTTATATTTATCTTAATCCCTAAAGTGTTTTACTGGATGTAATACCAGTAAAGGGTTTGTAATTTTGAAGAATGCGCTGTTCTAAAGTCTTACTTTTAATTGGATGTATAACGATCCAAAAAAAAAATATTGACAAAAAGTATTTAAAATTATCGGGGAATTTGTACGCTCTAGCAATTTGTTGAATAGCGGTAGATAAGAAGATACAAGTTTGTTCTTCTAAAAAAAAAGGAATTAAATCTAGCTATTAAAATTGATGCATAAAAAATAAATATAAGCTATCAGCTTAGTTGATTAACAATGCTATTTATTTTTTAGCCGGTTTGGGGAAATGAGCGTTTAACTTAAATCGGAGTTTGAATCGGTAAGGATGTTTGATCTAAAAAATATCAAACGTATTATAAATAATTATACTGCAAATATGCACATATTTAGATCAAAAAAACAAGTATTAATTCAAATAATATTAAATAAAATATAATATGTAAAAAGCGTAGGGAGTTAAATGATTGATTTAAAAGTAACTAGACTTTTTTGTGAAAAATAAATTATTATATATTTTTTTAAGTTTTACTAAAAATGGCTGACACCTTTTCGTAGATCCCAAGTTACACTACTGGACATTTTAAAGAGCAGAGAACCGAGAGCAGAGAACCGAGAGCAGAGAACCGAGAGCAGAGAACCGAGAGCAGAGAGCAGAGAATAGAGACAGATTCCGTTTAAAAAACAACGAAATTTCGTCGTTCTCTGATCGAAATGCGTCTCTATTCTCTCTTCCCCGCCCGCCTGACGGCAGTCGGGCTGGTCTGCTCTCTGTTCTGAACAATGTCTAGTAGTGTGATCCCAAGTATCAGACACTTTCTAAGTGTCTGCTACTAAGAGTCCGTTTCTTAACCTGACGGCTATGGTTTGTAACCTCGATGCTATACGATAATCATACTACATCGAGGTTACAAACCTCGACGATCCTATAGTTTTTTATAGTATTTGCCAAAGAACCTAAAAGTGTACGATAGAGAAAACAACTTCAATAAAAAACCTTGCTGTTATTAATCTTCTGAAGTAAATTTATAAAAAGATAAGATTTTTTTATAGAAACTATTTAAAAAATCGGACATTAGTGATTCCTAATTCATTAAAAGTAAAAACTAATTTTAAGTATGAACACGATAAAAGGACCAGCAATATTCTTAGCCCAGTTTATGGGAGACGAAGCTCCTTTCAATTCTTTAGAAAGCATTTGTAAATGGGCAGCAAATTTAGGCTATAAGGGCGTACAAATTCCCACATGGGATGCTCGATTAATTGATTTAGAAAAGGCAGCAGAGAGTCAAACCTACTGCGATGAATTGAAAGCGAAAGTCGAGGCATGTGGTGTGCAGATTACAGAATTGTCCACCCATCTACAAGGACAACTAGTGGCGGTCAACCCTGCCTATAATGTTTTGTTTGACGGGTTTGCCCCAGCAGAGGTGCAAGGCAAACCAAAAGAAAGAGCTAAGTGGGCAACCCAACAAGTCATATGGGCTTTGCAAGCTAGTCGCAGACTAGGTATTGATGTACACGTTACTTTTTCTGGTGCCTTAATTTGGCATACTGTATATCCGTGGCCACAACGACCAGCAGGTCTGGTAGAGGCAGCATTCAAAGAATTAGCAAAGAAGTGGAAACCCATTCTGAAAGTAGCGGAAGAGGTAGGGGTAGATGTCTGCTATGAAATCCATCCAGGGGAAGATTTGCATGATGGGATTACTTTTGAAATGTTTAGAGCAGCAACCAAGAACCACAAAAGGGTAAAGATACTTTATGACCCAAGTCATTTTGTATTACAGCAATTAGACTACTTGGCATTCATTGATATATACCATGAGCATATTAAAATGTTCCACGTGAAAGATGCAGAGTTTAATCCTTCTGGTAGGGTAGGAGTGTATGGGGGCTATCAAGATTGGGCCAATAGAGCAGGACGATTCCGCTCTCTTGGAGACGGTCAAGTAGATTTTAAAGGAATCTTTAGTAAGCTATCGAAATATGATTTTGATGGTTGGGCGGTCTTAGAATGGGAGTGTTGTATTAAAGATGCAGAGCAAGGAGCAATAGAAGGCGCTCCTTTTATTAACGATCATATTATTAAAGTAACAGAAAGAGCCTTTGATGATTTTGCAGGCGCAGAAGTAGATGCGAAGCTACTTAAGAAAATTATGGGGGTTTAGGAAATGGTAAATGGTAAATGGTAAATGGTAAATGGTAAATGGTAAATCACGTGATTCATCATTTACCATTTACCATTCACCATTTACCATTCACCATTCACTTCTTATCTCGATTAATAATTGTCTCCACTTGATTGACTTTTAGATTCTTACCAATAATTATTCTATCCTTATTTAAGACATATAGTTCTGGTGTTTGATCAACGTAATATTTTGCATAAATAGATTTGTTGGTTGGGTCATGTACATTCGTGAAAGTCATTCCTGTCTTCTTGATATAATCTTTCCATTCGGTATCATTTGTGTCAATCGCTATTGCAAAAACATCAACACCTTTACTTTTCCATTCCTTATAAAATTGTACCAGCTTAGGCGTTTGCTCTTGGCAGTGTTCACATTGTGGATTATACATATACACAATGATATAGGGCGCCGTCATTTCGTAGATGGATTTTTGTTTTCCAAACTGGTCTGTAGAAATTACATCAGGTGCTTTCTGACCAATCAAACTTGAAGCCATTTCATAAGCTCTCGTTTGCAATGCTTGGACTTCCGCAGGGTTAGACCAAAAAGCCCGATCTTCTGTAAAATAATTTTGAATCATATAAACATATACGGCTTGTGGGTCCATCAAAGTTGTTTCCTTTGGATCATATTGCATCGTGATCCAATTAGCAAAGTATTGAAAATAGGTAGGATATTCTAGTGATTTATTAACGAGAAAAGAAGCTGCACTAATAATAGAGTCAGGGTGTTGTGGTGTTAGTTCTTTAATGTATCGCTTTAATTTATTAGAAATAACAGGTGTGTGTAATAGACGCTCATCTGAAAAATCTACATTATCCCAAAATTCTGTTCTATACGCATGTACTCGTCCTACCTCGTCAAGTGTACCATCAGGTAATCTAATATCCCTTACCTCTGGGTTTTGTCCAGCTTTTTTAAATGTCGTAAAAAAAGAATTAGGATATTCTTTAAATAGAGCTTCTAAATTAGCTTTTCTAGTAGCGACTAAGGCATCTCTTTGTTTTTTTGCAGCCAAAAATTGGGGCGAACCTTCTGCCTGCCCTTTCATTTGTTGAGATAAAGCACTGATCTCTCCCTGCTGTGCACTTTCCATTTTTAAACTTTTGTAAAAAACTTCATTGTCTATATTTCCCTGTACTTGCATGGCCCCTACTAAGTCGTTAATGTCAGTAGACATAGTAAAGGTCTGGTCTTTGTCTAGGAGTAATTGGATCGCTCCTCCTTTATTTAATGCAACATAAAGCAGCCCCGATTTGAAAGGCTCTGCTCTCTTTATATGGACGGTGCCACTAGCATCTATCTTTGCAGAATCTGCTAAATATTGACGATCTGTATAGATGCCAATTAAACGAACATTACCAGGTTGTGCTCCTTTTATTGAAATCTTTATATCGGGAGATTCGGAGGTGGAAGCTTGGTCGGGGGTAGTGGAAGTTTTGGTTTGATTAGCTGTTTGCACCGCTACAGGTTGTGGGGCTTGACTCGTAGATTTATCCGTTGCTTCTCCACCCGAACAGGCTACTAATAGTAGGAATAATAGAAAAAAGATGTACTTACTCATATTTTGAATTTAATTTTTGTAACACTTCAATAGTTCTTGTACAAAAGTAAAAACTAAGTAGCATATAAGTAAGTAGTCGAACAAAATTAGAGAAAGATTTTAACTGTATAGGTACATGATGTTGGTGTATGTACCTTATTCGATCAAAAAATGTACACAGCGTTTTTTGGCATTATTACAAAAGCATAACAAGTAGCTATAGCGTGACACTCTCTACACCATTACCTAAAAAAAAGAAGTCTCCCCTTAATTAAAAGAGGAGACCACCGAAAACCGATTTAAGTATATGTCTTAAACTATTGGATAAAGTTTCTAATAAGATACTAGTCGGTCTTCTTAGAAAAAAGGTAAACAGAAAGTAGTGATTTTCACTACTAACTGTTTCCTAAAAAATGTGTGTAAGTTGAGATTATTGGTTATAAGAACTGTTGTCTAATTTCAGGTTATTCTGAAGAGTAAAATTGATTTAATTGGATTCTTCAGGGTTAAATTCTTTAAGTAAAGACAATTTTTGCAATGTGGGATTTTAAAAATTGTCTCTACTAAAGAATTGGTGTGTAAGTTTTTAAGAATGTGTAAATTTAAAGAACATGTAAATGTTCGATAGAAAAGGAGAATCACCTCAAAGATTATTTGATAATCACTGAGGCAATTCTCTGTAGTATAATTATTCGATGATTAACATCTTCTTAGACGCTACTTTATCAATAGTTTCTAGTCTATAATATACTACGCCAGTTGTTCTGAGCTCCTTTGCGTTTAAAGTGATAGAGTTATATCCTTTTTGATACATTCCATCAATGGATTTTAATACCTTTCCTTGTGCGTTTATTACTTTTAATGTAGCAGAACTTGCAGTTGGTAAAGTAAACCCAATTACAGTTTCTCCTCTAAAAGGATTTGGTGTATTTTGATTTAACTCAAACCCTAGTCCTGCATTATCACTAGTAAACTCAAGAGAAATATCCATGATGTTACCCGTTTCATCGTATGCCTCTATAGTAGTTATATCAGAGCTAATGCTCAATAAATTACTAAGTTGACCTGATGTAGTAGCTACAAAATTCAGCGTGAACAACGTTGAGTTTTGGTTTGTCTGATTCGTCTGATTCGTTTTATTCCAGCTAGTAGTAATCGTATGTCTCCAATTTGTATTGAAGTTGTCAGCCGTAGCCAAACCATCTTCAATGTTCATTAATTCTAAACCATTATGATTCATTGAGAATTGGTATCCTTGAATCTGGTCTAGGTCAGTAGTATTAATATCTATTGCAATTCTGTCACCTTCTGTTACATATCTGTCTTGAGTCTGTAGTAATAACGTTTTGTTGCTATTACGGCTAGTAACAGTTGCTAGGCTATTGGCTATTGCTGATTCATTGACATCACCAATCTTGATCGCAATGAAATCATTGTACATCATATTGCTTTTCAGATCATTGATGCTTCTAAATTCATTGAAATCGTCCGTCAGAGGAGTATCGCTAAATTCAAAAGAAGCATCTACAAATCTCCAGCTATCACTATTCGGGAAGCTTGTAGAGATGTTTAAGATCAATCGACGAAGCTGAACCATATCAAATGCAGTAATAGTACCTGATTGGTTAACATCTGCTGCGATCTGCTTGTAAGGACTATCTAATGTAGCGATGCCTAGTATGTGTTTGTTAATCAATACCAAGTCGAAAGTAGATACACCGTTCAAAGCATCATTATTCTTCTCAGAAGTAATAGTGTAGTTATCTCCATTTTCTAAAGCAAATTGGAAAGTACCATCTGTACCTGTCGTGGATGAGGTCATTCCTTCGTTTACTTTTACAGTAACATTTTCTACCATTTTCCCTGCTACAGTATGTATAGAACCAGCGATCAAGCTTTTCTTAGACTGCTCTTCGAATAAGCCTTCGCATATCTTAGCATTGTCTTGAATACTAATGGTCGTGGTAGCAAAATCATAATTCCCTTCAGGATCTACTACGTAAACAGTAATGGCTTGATTACCCACTCTGATACAATCATAAGTAATTGCTTGAGGTAACTTGATGACATCTTCATAAATAGTAGGTTGTGGTGTATCAGATAAAGGATCTAAAATATAGAACTCTAATTCTGACTGATCTGCACAGTTGTCAAAACTTCCTCTGTCTACATCTGATCCCCAGAACTCTACAGTACCGTTAGAAGCTAGGCTTAAAGACACCCCATTAAGGAAGTAAGCAGTTGGTGCTTTACAATCCCAGAATTCCATCGTATCACCTATCGCTCCACCAGAGTTACCACAGCCATCATATGCCCAGAACTCTGCATAGTACTTCTGCTTGTTGCTTACGGCATACGTCAGGGTATTAGTATTTACTTCTTTTATTAAGTTGCCAGCTTCATCATATAAGCGACCAATCCAAGTCATAGATTCAGTAGTTGAACAATCAGTAGCGGTAGCAGACCAAGTCTTATTTTCATCACATTCAAATGGAGCAGTACCTGGTGTGTTGTCTTCTTCTCCGAAAGGAAGTGCATCAAAATCAACTGCATTGATACATGGATCTTCTGGATTATGAACTGTTACCACAGGAGCCTCATCATCTTGTATTTTTAATATTTGAATGTAGGTGAAATAGCCTACATTAGCATTAGTCGTACTATTAGCAGCAACTATTCTTGGTTCTGTTACGTTTCCGTTACTTGCTTCTATTCTAGACATTTGTACTTGAGCATCACCAACAGAATATTTGCACCAGTTAATGACGTGATAAGTTCGCTCAATTTTCATACAAGCATCTCCAGGTACATTGAATACTTTATCTTCAACTTCCCAAGCGATTACATCACAACTACTACTTCTGAAAATAGGATCAGTAACTTTCGTAATATCATCATTACAAGTACCGATCACATCCGCAGGTAGGGTTACTGTCCAGTCACTTTCAGAGGCAACATGAATCTCTTGATGTGCCCAGCTATTGATATTAACTGCACTACCACCAGTGGAGCCGCTAACTGCGTGGAAACCACTTTCTTTTAAACGGAATCTTCTTCTTATTTCAAATTGACCACATTGCAAACTGATCAATTGGTATTCTTCTTCTGAATTTTCTGGACCTGTTAATTTTGTACAGCTCAAGTTGTCGCTACAGTCAAATGTACCAAACTGCTCTTGGAAGTTAGTTAGTAGCTCTCCGCTTAGAGGTGTCCACTCACTTTCCTCAAATTCGCCATCTTGGTCAACATCTGTACTAGGAGCAAAATCAGTACCTCCATGCATTTCAGAACAATCTAAAGTAAGTGCTGGTAAGTCATTACATACAGCAGCAATTCTGTCTTCTGCTCTAATATTCATCCATGCTGTATTTTGATTTCCTTTTATATCGGTAACTCTTAAATGTAATCGTACAATATTTCCAATATCTGAGCAGGTAATCGTTGCTGTTTGTCCCCAGCCTTCAGGTTCGTCATCTCTTCTGATTTCTCTTAAGCTAATGCCACAAGCATCATAACTTCCTTCATCCACATCCTCTACATTGATAATAGCTCCCCAATCATTTGGTACGGAAACGATTAACTCATCAGTAGTTACAACAGAAGGTTTTGTTACATCTCTAACATGTACCAATTGTATCAAAGTATCTGTCTTTGATTGTGTATGACAAGGGTCTTCAGCAATCCATCTTAGTTCATAAGAATTGCAAGTTAATGTTGCCCAGTCAGCAGATGGAACTGACCATCTTGTGCTATCATCTTCGATTAAAAGAATAGCATCTAATCTAACAATAGGTAGATTACAATTATCATTTGCGGCAGGTGGTGTAAAATTGGTACCATTAAAAGTACATTCAAAATGACCTAAATTAACTTCAATTGGATCTGATCCAACACCAGTAAATTGAGGAGCGATTGTATCTGTATACTCCACGAATTGATTACCTAATACAATAGGCCCTGTAGAAGAATCACACCAGTCAATTGCTTGCCAAGTATAGATTTGCTTTCTACCACAATCTGTCTGTGGTATTTCCTGAACCTCTTTCGTTAAGATGTATCCACAAGTATATTCCGACTCGCTTAATTCCATTGTGTCTGTAACGACGAAGCTGCCATTTTTTATGAAACCAGTTTTTATACCTGGAAGTGCTTCTTCAGTTGGTGCATTACTAGCATCACATTGTAATTGTATGGAACTTGGTACCACAAAAATATCAGGATCAACAGCAACAGATGGTCTAATAAATACGATATTGTCCACGGTAGTACTAGTATTACCACATTGATCAGAGGCGATAAAAGTTACTACAGCATTCGTAACACCGGGGTCTCCATTTCTTCCAAAGCAATCATCTGTTTCTTCAAATGCTACATCGAAAGTTACGGTGGCATCCTTATCACAATTATCAATGATAAAGTAATTGATTAAGGAGTCTACCTCCAGTTCACTACATGCTACTAAAGTATCTATATCTGAAACCAAGTTGACAATTGGCGCAGTAAAATCACTAAAGCTAATAGTAGAAGAGCACCTGTCTCTCTGTATTCCACTATTACAAGGGACGTAGGCATCTATATCATCTAGGTATTCATAGTATACTCTTTCGATTGTTACTTCTGCTTGGCCTCCACAAGCGGATAGACCTGCTTCTTCTATTATTTCCTTTGTAATAATTGGATGAGTAAGGGTAACACCTGCAAAAGAACCACTTCCTGTAAGAATTGGAGTATTGGATGTTTCTACTTGAGTCGTTAATACCTTTCTGTTTTTTCCTGACCCTAAAGTGACAGACATATGATACTGCATCACAGGGGAGGGAGCACAAGTATTTTCCAATATATCGTCTGGTTGTAATTGGATCATACAAGCAGATCCAAAAGCTACATTAATGTCATCGTTACAAGTAAGCGAAGGACCTTGAACAGAGAATACGATTGGCCCTGTAGTTTTAATAGTATCATCAGCTAATTTGTATTCAGCAGTATAAACACCAATAGCAAAGTCAGCTCCATACAATCTATTAGCATCAGTAGAGGCAGATCCAGATGGACCTGATCTGTGGCAAACTTTACCGTTTGAATTTTTAACAATTAAAATGAATTTAGAAGGATCACTTGCTATTTGACAATCACCTTCAACTGATGGATATGGAAAGTCAATCCAACCTTTAGCCCAATTTAATTGATCGGCTGTAGGGGCAGGGCAATCCAATTTTACACTTTGAATATTCGGTGCGGATATTTGTATTGGATTATCATCACAAGTAATTTGTGCTTCCCAACCAGTTCCTTTATTATTATCTCCATTTGTCTGGAATATGAAAGTCAAACAGCCAGAGTTATTAATAGAAGGATCACAATCAGCTCCGATCCAGCCGCCAAATGCATTACTTACGGCAAAACCTCTAGCTTCTTCAAAAACAGGAGATTGATCTGCATTTAATGCCTCTATATTGCCTTGGTAGGCTAGGAGGACATCACCAGGTGCTAAGTCAAAACTAGCAAAAGTAACAACAGCTCTTTGCCATCTGTTTTGTGGACAAATTTGAAAAGTATCTAATCTAGCCGTATTATCATAGTATAGGCCAGGGTCATTAAAATTGTCATCAGTGTATTCAATTTTCTCTTCTCCGCATGTTGCTAATTTAATAAAATCGGCACTAGGCGTGTAAATGTTGTCGCTGTCAAACTTCAGTGGATGTGTTTTAGAATCTGTAAAATTTTGCGCATTAATTACTCCATGTAATCCGGCAAACAAACAAACAAATAAAACTAGGAAGCGTAGCCTTCCTACCTGTCTAATCCAATTCCTACGTTGGATTTTGGTAAAACTCGCTTTTTTCATAATTAAAAATAAATTTGGTTAAATACAATTTCTGAATCTTTAGCAGATTCAATTTTAAAATAGATCTTCAGTTATTCATCAAGTATAAGAAATAGACATAGCTATCCCTGTGTCATATAGCGTGTTAAACTAGTGAGTATATTTATTACAGACCTTTAGCGATAGAGGTATTACCCTATCAAATGGAGCGAATCCACTAATGGACTATTATGTTTTTTTATTGTTATAATGTACTTGTACGGTACGCAGTATGACTACTGATACGCTAACTACATTAGATACGAAAATTTAAGAAGAGAAAATCTTAGACGTGGATTGTTGGATAAGATAAGATAGCACAGTAGGGTAGATACCCCCTGCATAAGGAGTTGGTGTAAGTAACATTTTATTCATGTGGATTAAATTGTAAGTTCTCTTTTAGAATGCTTTTATTTTTTAAAATTAAAGCATTTTTTTTTAAAGATTCGTGTTTTATTTCTGTCACGTAATGACTAGAAATATGGATATATATTTTGGATAAAATAAATTCTAATTAAACGTAATACGTGGTTTCAGAAAAAGTATTAAAATAGATTATAATGTAAAAAATGTTGATGATAAGTTGAAAAAAGTGAGGCTCTAGGCCTCACTTCAAAATAACCAAAAAATTATAATCTCACTTATTCTTAGTTATACAATAACAATAGTTATTATATATGTATTTTTATATAAATTGAGTCGTCACTAAAACTATCTAACTCCGTATAGTCAGATGGATATTTAGAAAAAACTAAATTATCTTTGTTTTGTAATTAAGAAATACGGTACTACTTCATTCAGATTTTTGCCTGATGATAATAGTAATCAATAAATAGAATCTCACTTAACTTATTACTTCTTTAAAAGGAAGCTTCATTTTAGGGGAGCAGCTAATAGTTATCTTTAAAAGACTATCATCTGCTTTTCCTAAAAGTAGATTTGGTTAACTTTTATAAGCCTCAACTGATACTTGGGGCTTTTTTATTGTACCTACTTAAATACACTACTAGACATTGTTTAGAACAGAGAGTAGAGAAGAGAGAGTAGAGACGTATTCCGATTAAAGAACGACGAAATTTCGTCAATTTTTAAACGTAATCAATCTCTGTTCTCTGCTCTCTATTCTTTATTTAAATTGTCCAATAATGTATACTTTAATAGAGATATAGTTAATAAGTATTGACTTATCGTATATGATAGCATAGCCCATTGGCTGATACTATTTGAGCATACCGTTTTATTTAAACACTAGATAGTATCAAGTATTATAGTTGTAAAACTATAGGCTTAATCAATTATCTGTGGATAATACAAAGGCAGTATCCTCCCAATATGTATGTTGGATGTATCTTGAAGAAATGTCAGGAAAGTAATCGCTCAAATGACTGCAATAAATCACTTGAAGATTAATTGTTTTGAAGAATTTTTAGAACAAACTTAGGTATGGATTAAGGTAAGAGCTAACGAGACGTAATTGTAATCTTTGTTGTGTTTTTTCTCTAGTATGTATAGCTCTTTTATAAACTTGCCGATCATTATATCGACACTTCTATTAAGGCAAACCCTATGCCAAAAAAGAATATTTGTGACACTAAGTCGAACAATTACATCTAACTTTTCTTCAAATAATTGGGTATGTTTTTAAGCTTTCCTACACTCTCCTTATGTAAGTCATTGATAAACTATTAAATATTTATTATAAATAAATATCATATTTTAACAATATCAATTATTTACTCTTTTAGTGTGAACAGCTAAAAGATACAGGAATAACAGATTAGGGTAAATCCCACATTTTCCATAATCAACCATTCTTACACAATCCACAAATTATTTACAAACACACATTCCATGAACACAAACACATTGAACGACACACGATCTTTATTCATTAAACCACTAGTTACTATTATACTATTACTAGTTGGGCATTATTTTGTGGCAGCACAGCCGAATCCAATGAAAGATCTACTAGTATTTAGTGAGCCTTCTACTGCCATAGATTCTTGGTCATTTTTATCAGGAAATGATAAAACTTACTACATTGATTTTGAAGAACTACAGGTTAAATTGGAAGAAGTAAAAGTGAAAAATGTATCAGGTAAGACAATTTTTAGTGATAATGTGAAAGATCTATCCTCTCTAACTTTATATGAGATAGATTTAAGTACCTATCAGCAAGGGGATTATTTTTTAGAGTTACAATTAAAGAATAAGAAACTCCGAAAATTGATTCATTTAAAGTAATTATCAAGGATAGGTTTGGCGGCTTTGTCGCCAAACCATCTATACATCACATACTAATACATGTCAAATATTGGCATATAATTAGTTATATTAAAAAATGTTTTTGTGTCACATAATAAATGCAGTAAATAGCAGTTTATAGAACTGTTATCTCTTAAAAGTTAGATACAAAACTTTTACCCAGTATAAGCGAATTTATAATTACAGAACATTAGGATCGAACTAAAGTCATTTAGGAGAGATCAAGAAAAATTGAAGATGAACAGACTACTTTTTAGTTTTTTAGTAATGATGGCGGCATTCACTACTACCAATGCCCAAAGCACTACCACACCATCCAGCCCTATTGCCGTTAACCAACTGGCTACAAAGGGAATCCAATCCGACAATAATTGGTCTTTCTTTTCCGATGCAGACTCAGAATTCTGTTATATTGATTTTGAGAGCATCAATGTCAATTTACATGAGATCGTAGTAAAAGATCAGAAAGGAACAGTTGTTTTTAATGAAGCCGTAAATGGTCTTCCAGTTGATAGCATCTATGAATTAGATTGCAGTCAATTCCCCATAGGTATCTATACTATAGAATTACATAGTTATACAGGTGTATTTAAAAAGACCTTCTCTAAGTAACGACAAAAAAACTTG
>CAKZUM010000451.1 GCA_937921525.1 uncultured Saprospiraceae bacterium | reverse complement strand
GTGCTTACTCCCAATAGTAAAATAATCAATGAATATAATTTCATAATCAATTTTTGACATATAATTTATCGAAATTTTAGCCAGTAGCCTAGCAGCTTCACATTTGCTGATTTAAGCAGTTATAAAGGCAATTTTACGGACTGTAGCATAGCTGACCTGTGCTTATTTTATATAGTTTTTAAAAGAAATCTATCTCTGTTCTCCATTCTAAAAAAGTACAGTAGTGTTTGAGAATGTAGACTAAAGCCCCTTTTCAATTATTTCATAGAGAAGTAAGAAATTAAAAAGGCAATAACACAAGTGAATATACCTACAATAAAAACATTGTAACAAATTCTTAAATAGCGAAATTTATCACCTAACGAATGACCTAAAAAATAAAGATCATTAATGATACTTGTATCTAAAGATTCTCTATTAGTGATTACCTTTTTTATAGCATCATGATAATTCTCTAATTGAATATTATAAAAATTTCCAAAGAAAAATAGATTCGTCTTGTTCGTGTGTATTTTTGTTAAATCCGTTTTACCATTCATCTTCATTGGTCGAGTTGCTAGTGTTGCGAAAATCATTGTAATGACACAAGTGAACATGAAGATAATACTAGGGACTAACAAGTATACTTTTTCTGTTAAATAAGAAGCAAAAATGGGGAGACCGATAGTCAATAAAAAGGCATTAACGGACAACATCATATTTGATTTTTGGTCAGCAATAGCTGTTAAGTCAATATGATTTCGTAAAGCTGTCTTAAACATGGTTAATGCTGCCTTGTTATTAGCAACCGAAAAATTATCCCATCTTTTATTTTCTATGGCTCTTTCTTTTTTTATTAATTTTCTAGCTATCCGAAGGTTCTTATTTTTATTTTTTTCATATTTTTTATTGGCAGCTTTTGTGTAGAAGCTATGTTTTTGTAGAAAAAGAAAATTTTCTTCTGCCCACTCTAAATCTGTAGGATTAAAATCCTCCTTATGATGGTCCCATTCTTCCCGCAATAAATCGGCGAAATGGAAATAATTTTTATCTCCTATATGCGCGGTATCTGCATCACATAAAATCTTTTGAAGAAGAGTAATGGGAACTAAGTCGAACTTAGTTGCCTCGATTAGAGATTTTACAGTATTTATTTTTTCTTCTGGAAACTGCTTATCTCTCAAATATTGTACGGCTATAAATACACTTTCCCTCTCATGATCGGTATAAGATTTTATAAAACCTGTATCATGGAATAGTGCCGCAATACACAGAAGTTCTTTATCTTCACGAGATATTTTAGATTTTTTAGCCAACTGCTTGGCTACTTCAAACACCCGCTCTGTATGTTCGATCGTATGAAAAAAGATATGAGGAGATAAGTTCTCTTCCAGTAATTTCCATACGTACTGTTTTACCTCGTTAATATTAACTGTAGGATTGATTTCGTTTACAGGTACAGTCATAATTATATTTTATACCACTAGAAAGGATAAGTATTCTTTTTGTTCAATAGTAAGTAACGACGAAATAATAACTATACACTCTTGGCTGTTCTAAGAAAAAAGCTACCCTAAATTTGTAAATCTATTTCTACACCGTTCCTAATAGAGGAAGTTGTTTAAGAGTTCAGTATTTTATTTTAGAACTGAAATCCAGCACGAACAGTAAATCGATTTTCTTCCTCAGAACGATACATGCCAACTGATAAAGCAATATAATCCAATGGGGCAATCCAAAGTGTTGCTCCATAACTAGTGTGCCAAATATCAGAAGACTCCTCATCCACCCAGACTCTTCCATAATCAAATCCTGGCGTAATACCCCCAGATATAGGTATGACGTTATTTTCAGAATCAATTATTTTAACTCGTATATCAGTATTGTGATAGAAAGCAGTCCTACCAGAAAATCTTTGTAATGCGAACCCTCTCAAATGCTCTTCCCCACCGATTGTAGCTGCTTGAAAAAAGTCATATTTCCCGATAATATGTTGGCCACCTACTCGAGTGGCAAATACCAATCGATCTGAAATTCCTAGCCTTACATAAAATTTTAGTTCGCTGCTAAGTCTCAACATTTGTCTTTCCGGGTTATCTAAATTAGCACGCCAAATCCCCCCCGCGTGAAAACCTAGCCCCTGTGTAGGAATAGCTGGATGGTCGGCATTGAAATAGTCAAATTGGGCGTGACCACCTGTAAAAATACGCTGATCAAAAACAGCAGGATTAATAACAGGTAATTCTTCATTTGTAATTCGATTTTCCTGATTCTCAATTTTAATAGCTTCTAATGCAGGCCCTAAAGACAGGATAGCGCCCCCTCTTCCTCTTTTTTTGAGTGCTGGATATACACCAAAAAGTGTTCTTCGAACTCGATAAAAGTCTCTGTCAAATTCATCCAAATTTCGTACAGATTCATTGCCTAGTCCATGAAAGTTGGAGACGAATTGAGGTACTTCTGCGACCACTTTTAAATAGCTATCCCAGTTGTCGAAGGTGTTGAAATAATCCCCTTCATAGCTAAATGCGAAAGCACTTGAATTAATTGCATAGCTAGCATTCCATTTGTGTAGTTGGTGACGTTTAAAAGAAAAAGTATTTCCGTTTAAGCCCAATCCAAAGAATAACCCATCATCTGGATTAACTCCTATGAATGGTACTGGAATAGAATAGTTATATTGATATTCTCTGTAGTCAAAAGTATTCATTGCCTGTCGTTGGGATCGACTATCTTTTCCTTCTTTACCTAATTCTAGTGAGCTTTCTTCATGTATGTCATCGTATATTTTAGTTTTCTTTCTCAAACCGTTTACTGCTGAATTATCTATAAAGCTATCTGTCCCGTTACCTCCTATTAGTCTGACAATAGGACTATCATTTACCTTACCAGATACAACAAATTCATCATCACCATCCAATCCAAAAATTCTTATTTCTTTTGTAATTTTGTTTTCGATAGTTCGATCAAATACTAATTGTTTTTCTTTTTTCTTTTTTGCGTATTCGTAGACAATTACTTGGGTCTGCAGATTGTTTAAACGTTTGATCTCAATTAAGTTGTCTTTATGAGTTGCGACTACGCGAACTTCTTTGTTTAGAATTTTATAATAATTTCTTGCTGTTGTCACAATGTTATCCCTACGCATTTTGGTCCATTCGATAAACTGCTGCCCTCTTTCCTCAAAAGCAAAAGTTGGTAACTGTCGGATACCCTCCTCTATTGCTTGATCGGTTAGTAACTCCTTAATCGACTTAGCTTCCTCCTCCCATTCTTTTAAGGATAACTGATTTAAGAAGAACCGATCAAAATGTCGAGCCTGGTAGTTGAGCCATGTTTCTTCTTTTTTACTTATGTCTTTATCGTATTTATGAGCGGCCCTAGTGAAGGGTACCGTATAGCTGGCAAGTGCATTCGCTATACCATCAAAATTGGAATAGGCTTGATCTCTGTCTCTTGGAATGGGGCGGTAGCGTGTTTTGTCATTTTCCATTTCAAAACTAGCCCAACGCCATTGATCTGAGTGGCGATCCCAGTCTCCTATAATGTTATCAAATAAACGACTACGTAACACTTGTTTTTGATCTATGACTGTTTTATCATTTTTTTGTACTTCCTCAATTACATTTCCCATCTTTTCGATTTTCTTAGAATTTCCGAAACCCTCGAAATCACTCCAGTCTCCATCTCCTCTTTCTTCAAAAATATAGACCTGCCCCCCTAGGTCATTAAATTTTCCAAGGTTAGGTTGCTTCGGTACATATACAATTTTAGGATTGGTATGATATACGCCAATAGCTGATGCCATTGGGCTGATGGTTACGGCACTAAAAGGATTACCTGCGGTTAGTTGTTGCTTTACTAACTCATTAGCAAAGGTCTTTCGCACGATTCCGGGAAATCGCTCGGTTACTTTTTTGATGGTGCGTAATTGATATATTTTTCCTTCTTTCGTTTTTAATCTAACAGAATTAGATTGGTTGCCGCCACCTCTACTAAAAGCCTCTAATCCTCCTTTAGCAGTTGCCAAATCAAGGATAGGCATTTTAAAATCTGTTAGATAATCTTCTGTATACAGATGCCCCCAAAAAGTTTGATTAAAAATTTTAAGTTCTTCAGGTTCCATGATGGAAAGTAAGATAGAGTCTTGATTTTTTAATTTTTCATATTCTGGAAATTGATCTGGAATCATTTCGTCTAGGGAGGGGAGAGGTGCTCTTACTTTTTTTCTAAAGATTAAATCACTTTCAACAAGAGGTCTTCCTTTTTTATCACTAGTCGCCCAGAAATCTACCCACACTTCTCCGTCTTCATAAATATTCAAATTAGCAAAACCTTCCCTTCCTGCTACGAAGTGTGCATCATCACCCAATGCTACTGGCGTTCTTCTTGAGGCTGCACCACTTACGATAAAATGTTGATCCTCTTCTTCAAAATATTGTAAACTGTGTTCGTGTCCAGAAACAAAAATAACGTTGGTGAATTTATCGGCAATGTCTATCAAACTTGCCTTGAGTGCCCGATAGTTGGGATGTCTTAACTCTTGAGGGCGAGCTATTGCGCCACTTAGAAAAGCAAGTGCGCTACCGACAACAGGTAATGGGATTAATAATTTTTTGTTGATAATGGTAAGTGGAAATAGATGTTCCATAGCAGAGAAATGACCACCATGTCTTCCATTTGTATTCAATGGATGGTGCATGGCGAGGATAATGTTCTTTGCACGATTGTCTTTAATTTTATCCATCACCTCTCTCAAAAACAGTTCTCTAGTTCTTAATTCGCAGTTTTCGTTTATATCTTCCTCCTCGTCCCAATTTTCTAAATACCACTGACTATCAATGGCTATTAGGACGGTGTTTTTTGATAATTCTTCTACCTCTGGGCCACTACAAGCATCATCAGGGATAAAGGTATCTCCTCTGTCTAAATAGTCTTCTACAAATTTTTCTTGTCGCCGCACGCCCTCTACACCATCCTCCGTCTCCCAATCATGATTCCCTGGAATGAAAAATACTTTACCTTTAAATTCTTTTAGTATATCTAACTGGGCTTTTAAGTTATATTCTGCAAACTCCCTCCCAGGCATCCCTTTTGCGGGCAAACCATGTGGGTAAATATTATCTCCTAAAAAAATAACAGAACTTTCTTTATTGGCCTTACGCAGCTTTTGCTCAATGATATTTAAAGTTTCAACGGGTTTCCCGTTCTTATCTCCTCCGGCATCCCCAATTAGAAAAACTTGATGTTGTAGAGGTTTATTCGGTAGATTTAGTTGTTGCCATCCTTTATCTTCCTTTCTATATTGAGCTTTATAGCCAGCGCAGCCTGCTAAAAGACTGAGTGTAAGTACAGCTAAACCGATTTGCTTTATCATATATTATATCACTTTTTAGCTATAAAGGTTAACTTCGCATTTTGTTCTAGAAAAGATGAAAGAATAGATATTTATCAGGAAGAAAATGCTTTTGTCTTCTACAAGATATATTTATTGAGTTTATTTTTCTATTATTATTCCTAGGGATTGGTTTTTTAATCGACTACATTGCTAAATAATTTTTACAACAACTTTATTAAAATACAAAATAATGAGACTGTTAAATTTTTGCTTTTTCTTTATATTAGGACTGATGTGTTGTAACAACGGATCCGTTACGAAGAATATGCAGACATCTCAAAAATCTGGGGTCAATTACAATCAATTGTCCCAAGATTTATTAGAAGCAATCAAGCAAAAAGCAAATACTAAGAATATCACGGATCAATTGGCAAGTGTATCTTCTGATGAATTAGCAGCTGCCTTACAAACCGATGATGAAAAATTAGCCTTTTGGGTAAATATTTATAATGCTTATATTATTCTAATACTTCAAGATAATCCTGACTTATATAAGGATCGAGGTTCTTTCTTCAAAAAGGAACAAGTACACATTGCTGGCGAGGTGTTAAGTTTTGATAAAATAGAACATGGTTTCATACGTAATTCTACCCTAAAATTATCGAAGGGGTATATCAGGGCACTTTTTCCTGGGAAATTGGAAAAGAAATTTAGGGTAGAAAATAAAGACCCTCGTATTCACTTCACTTTGAACTGCGGGGCTAAGGATTGTCCACCTGTATATGTTTATCAACCAGCTACTTTGGAAGAAGATTTTGACCAAGTGGCGAGTACCTACTTGAACCGAGTGAGTGAATATGATGAATCTAAGCAAGTTGTGAAAACGACTCCTCTATTTAATTGGTTTACTGGAGACTGGGGTGGGAAAGATGGAGTAAAAGATATGCTGTATAAATATAAGATCATTCCAAAAGACCATGACAATATAGATTTAGAATGGAAGGATTATGATTGGACTTTAGATATTGATAATTTTGGTGAGTGAGTTCTTAATGCTTAAGGCATTAATTACCTCAATTGATGGCATACATGGTATGCGCCGTAAAGTTGTACATACCTTATTCTACAAAAGATATACACAGCGTTTTTTGATGCCCGACAAATTGATATTATTTACTCAATCCCTTTCGCACTCTTTCTGGAGGCGAGACAAAGAAACTAAGCGAAATATAAAAACTATTAGAGGGGAAAGCATCGAACTGAATATCATCTGTTGTACGTGTGAAGCGAGAATCAAAGTTCCATGCCCATCCCGCTTTTACACCTATCCAAGTCCAGTCAGAAATTAAACGTTTTTGATAGTCGGCAGAGAAATGCATTGCAGAACTTCTAAAATGAAAATCTTCAGCAAAGTCCTGACCATTCGGGACAATATCCATAGAATAGGCGCTACTCCAATATTCGTAGCCAACTAATAGCAAACTATTATTTTTAAAATTTCGGCGCATATCTACTTTCAATGGTAGAATAGATTCAATCCCCCATTTTTCATTATAGGTTCGATTCCAGACTACAAACGGTAATACTAAAGTTCTATTAAAACTATTGTTGTAAGTCAAACCTATTGCTATTTCTTTATTGGGATTCTTTTTAAAACCATAGATTGCGGAAGCCCTATACACTGCATACCGTCGCTCAAAATCAACAAAACCCGAATAATTTCCATTGTACGAGGCACCTAATCGGATCGCTAAATAGTTCTTATGATTTAAGGAATTAAAAAATATAAGACTCGCTCTTGTTCTACGCAGCGGTACATCGTCAATAGCTTGGAAGAGATAATTATCCTCGGGATCAATTCTATCAAAATCATACTTTTCATAGGTATGAGCAAACCCCACTAGTAATTTAAAAGGGTCTGTATTGATGATTGGTAACTTTAATTTGGTTTCAATAAATTTCTTGTTATCCACATCATTATTCGACTTGGTGCCATCTTGTAGAAAACTAGTCTGCAAGTTATATCTTGGATGTAAAAAGTACTCGATAACTAAGCCTCTTCCCGGGGCGGAGTTTTCTACGCCAGACTTACAAAAGGCATGACCTACTATTGGGGTGGGAAAGTCTTGTGCTATAGCCGTTATCACGTTTAGAATTAAAACAAATGTCAGAACAGATTTATGAGTCAATGTAAAATGATTTGGTTACCAATACACTTCTCTAACGAAAGGATTTAAGAGATGTTCACTCCATAGCCAATATAGGTGGTTTGAACATTAACTCCCATTGCTCGTTTTAGGAAAAAATTGTTAACCCAAGTAATGATAAAAAACAATTAATCTTGTTAGATATATCGGTTTGATGAAGGTTTGTTTTTTCGTTACTAAAATTATGTTATGATTAACTCAAAAGAATTTGAAAAAATTAGATCATTAATTGAGGATACAAAAGTATGTATGTTCGTTACTCAAAAGGAAGACAAAATGAAAAGTCGTCCCTTTACAACAGCTAAAGTCGATGAGGCAGGTAACATTTGGTTTTTCACTAGTAAAGAAACAGATGCAATAAGAGAGATAAGAAATAATCCACAGGTAAATCTTGCCTATTCAGCCCCAGATGAACATGATTATTTGTCTATTGCTGGCAACGCTTTCATTAACAATGATCGAACGAAGATAGAAGAATTATGGAATCCAATAATGAAGGCTTGGTATCCAGATGGGAAAGATAGTGCAAATATTATATTGGTGAAGGTAGAACCGATTAGTGCAGCTTACTGGGATGCTTCTAGCAACATGTTAGTAGAGTTATTTAAAATTGGAAAAGCAATTTTAACGAATTCCAAGTATGAGGGTTCTGAAGTAGAAAAGGTGGAGTTATAATAAAATATACTAAGCCACTTATTCTAGCAAAAGGAGACAGAATATCTATTTCAAAATTTCAAGTCTCAAAATAATATTGGTTATCAAATAAAAAAGGCAGAGCTAATTTAGCTCTGCCTTTTGAGTAACCAAAACTTCCTATGAACTTTACATTTCTAGTAACCAGTTTTTGAGAATACTTAAATCTTATTAACTACTACAAAAGATACTTAAATCAGTTTTAAATAACTCTAGTTAATCTCATCTGTCGCTATAAAGGATAGGGCCTCTATTTGTTCAATCCTATTTTTATTTTTTTTCAAATATTTTTTCCTAGAATCCATCATTAGGACCCACATACGATATGAATGCTACCTGTGAAAATTGAACAAAGAAGAAGCTAAACCTTTCTAAAGATAGTGTACGAGAACCATATGAAATCTTTATATAGTTCTTGCTACTTATGAAGCTTCAATGTAGACTTTTTGTCTTACTAAGCTTTCTTATATTTTAATTAAAACTTACTACTAAGGCTATCTTTAGTAGTTACAAATTATCGTTAAATCATGATATACAAAATAAAGAATCGTGTAGGATTGCTGTTCGCCTTTTTATTAACAACATTTATGTTGACTGGGCAAACCTTAAATATCACTAATAAAACTATCGTCCATGATAGTAAGGAAAGAAATGCTATCAAAGTATTAATAGCACCTGAAACTAAATCCGTAAAAAAAGCTTTCAAAGATTTTATGGAAGATAAGTATGATGTCGATGTAGAGGGAATTGGATTGTTCAAAAATAAAGATGTGCTTTACACGGAACCAATGGTTATTCGTCCTATTTCTCCTGAGATAATGAGACTTTATGCCAAGGTTGTTGAAGAGGGTGGACAGACTGCTATGTATGTATTTGGGCAGTTAGGATATAGCACCCAAATAACTCCATCTGGATACTATACGGAGTTTGGTGCTATGAAGAATTTAACGGTCGATTTTTTAAATGATTTATTGCCTGATTATTATAAAGACATTGTGGAAGATCAAAGGGATGCTATATCAGATTTGGAAAAAGACAGAGATGATATGAGAAAGAAGATTAGTAAAAATAAAGACAAAATAGCAGAACTACAAAAAGAAAATGAGGACCTAGAATTAAAGTTGGTGAGAAATAAAACTCAATTAGAAGAAGGGGTAGAAACTTTATCTGAAAAGAAGGCAACCCTTAAGAAAGTCAACACTAAACTAGATAAAGCAGATAATAATTAATTGAGCGCATTAAAGTCCAAAGATGATGTTAGTCTTTTGTTCCACAACTTTCCGTTGCTGGACAAATTACTGCGGTAATGCGGTCTGCAAAAGAGTAAAAAGTAATAATGAATTTCCCGTCCGATAAATTGACATCTCATCGGACGGGATAAATTTTAGAAAGAAATGAAGTCAATAAAAAAGATTCATTAATAATACATATACGGAATAATCCAACTCGCTAATAGCCAAATTATCAAAGATAGCCCACCTCCAACCTTCACAAAATCTACAAATTTATACTTTCCAACACCGTATATTAATGTATTCGTTTGATAGCCTATTGGCGTTAAGAAACTCATGTTAGCAGCGAACATGATGGTTACGAGTAAAGGTCTAGGATCAATGTTCAAGCTAGTAGCTATTGAAATCGCAATAGGGGCAAAAAGAACAGCTGTCGCATTATTAGAAATAATAGAACTTAGTAGAGTGGTCGCCAAATACAAGGTAGCGATCAAGGCCCTTGGAGAAATATCACTAAACCACATTGTGAAATTTTCTGCAATAAGTTGACTAGCACCTGTGTTGTCAAGAGCTTTCCCTAATGGAATAATTCCTGCTAATAAAAAGTAAATATTCCAATCTACTCTTCTATAGGCTTTTTGCAAATCCAGACAGCCAGTAAGAAACATAGCCACACATCCTGTCAATGTACTTACTAAAATAGGAACAATGCCAGTAGCAGCAACTAATACGACGGATAGCACTATTGCAGCAGCAATATAACTTCTGTTTGTCTTAGATGCTAAATGTTCATGTTCTTGTAATACAATGAATTCTGGTAGATTATAGAACACTTCAAAATTAGATTTACTCACTTCCATCAAAACGGTATCACCCGCTTCAATCCTTAATTGTTGAAATTTTTTGTATCTATAACCTAAATTTTTCTTTAAACCATCTCCTCTGTAATTCATATTTTTTTTGACGGCTAAAGGAGTGGCATCATATTTTTTTCTTATACTTGATCTTCTAAGCAATTTGCCGACCAACTTAGAATTGGTTCGTACAATTACTTCGCATAGAGTTACTTCATCGTCTAATTCCTCCTTCTTATTCTGATTAGATAAAAACCGCAACTTAATCTCTTTTCTTATTCTTGCCAACTCTTTTACGTTTCCTCTAATTAATAATATATCTCCTTCTTTTAATATTTGATTTTCATGGGGGAAAAGAATTCTCTTCCCTCTTTGAATGTGCATGATGGCTAATTCTTTATCATCAGATAAAAACAAATCAGTGTCACCCAATACTTGATCTACTAAGGTAGAGTCTGCTTCTATTTCTACCTCTGCCAAATACCTTTGGATAGTATATTCTTCATCGAATTTGTTTTGCGTATCTGCTCTATTAGGTATCATGTGCCGACCGATCAATAGCATGTAGGTGGCACCTGAAAAGAAAAATAATAAGCCAATGGGGGTAAGTTCAAATATCTCAAATCCTGGTAAATTGGCTTGTTGTGCAATAGAATCTACTAGCAAATTAGTAGAGGTGCCCATTAGGGTACAAGAACCTCCCATGATCGCTGCAAATGAAAGAGGCATTAGGAGTTGTGATAAATTATTAGGTAGGGATTTAGCAAGTGATATTAAAATTCTTAAAAATACTATTACGATAGCGGTGGAACTCACAAATGCAGAACAAACGCCTGCTATTAACATAATGAGTGCTAAATTGATCCATTCTTTATTTTTTAGTACTCCTTTGAGTATCTCTCCTAACTTAGTGATCACACCAGTAGTTTCTAATCCTACGGTTAAAATCATGAAAGCTAAGATCGTTACGGTTGCGGCATTACTCAATCCAGAAATCCCCTCGGAGGGACTTACAAAACCACCAATAATTAACGTGACCATAACTATGAACGATAATGTATCTGCTGGCATTACATCTAATACCAACATGATTATCATAATTACAATTATCAGTAATAGCGAAGCAATTCCTAAAGTCATTAATCTGATTTATTATGATTTATAGGGAAAACAAAAGGTAACTATTCAGTACTACACTAAGAACCCTCCCCGACCCTCCCTTAAAAAGGGAGGGAGACATCTACGATGAAAAATTCGTTTTGGAAGCAAAATATTTTCATTTCAACGTCTCCCCCTCTTCTTAAGAGGGGGTCGGGGGGAGTTCTAGCTTATGCTGAATAGTTACAACAAAAGTAGTTTTTATCAAGACACCCTTTCTTCGGCAAAATCTTTGAGACAGAAAGGAAAATACAAAAAAATAATCCACTCAGTCGGCTCTTGACTAAGTGGATTTCTGAGCATCCTTGTACAAGTTTGCTACTTACCACAACCAGTATTTATTTTCATAATAAATCAATTTTGTAGCTGATGCTAACTAATGATTGCTAATGAAAATTTTTTTTGACTTCGTATTTCTATAAAGAAAAGATGAGTCGAATACTGTATATTCGTGGCTATTTCTTTAATAGACTTGTTACTCTTTAAAAAATGACTAGATGAATTATAGATTTTTTCAAAAAAAATAGCGGAAAAAGATATTTTCAGATAGTTGTTTATTAAAGGGGAACAAGTCTAATGTCTTGCTTTCTAGATTCTAGCTAGTAAGCGAAGGACAATCATTACAACTGCTACTATTAATAGTATGTGAATTAAGTTTCCTACCATAGCACCGAACCCAACATAGCCTAACAGCCATCCGATTACTAATAATACAATAATGATATTTACGAGGTCTCTCATGATTTTGATATTTAAGGTGAAAAAATGAATGTATTGGGAGTATTAATAATTATAGCTTATAGTCTTATGATTGGCTATTTCCGCTAATTTTATTGACCTAACTAACTCCAATTCTATAAAGTTTGATGATTAGATTTGTTCAATTATTTTCCAAGAAATTTACTAGTTTATAGAGTAGTGATTCACAGAAAATAAAAATTATTCTTCTTCCAAATTCACTTCCAAGAGTATAGGAAAATGGTCGGAGCCTACATAGGGAAGGCGCTGAATTTCTCTTACTTTGAAATGGTCACTTATAAAAAAATGATCGATTGGGTATCGAAAAAAAGGAATATTTGCGTTATAAGTATTAAATAAACCCCTGCCGACTCTTGGATCTTTTAGGCCGCTGAGATATTTAAAAGTCTTGGTGATTCTGGACCAGCAAACATCGTTTAAATCTCCAGTAATGACGCAAGGATGCGTATTGTTGGTTGATAGGCTAGCCGCTAATACAATTTCCGTATCCTTGTTATCTACGTTTGTCCATGGAGTAGGGGGCTTAGGGTGTAAGCCAATGAAGTGAATCGTTTTGCCTGATATGTGAATATCAGTGTGAATAGAAGGAACGTCATTTTCTACTAAAAATTTCACGCTTGAATCACTCAAGGGGTATTTGGAGTATAGTGCCATTCCATAGGTATTTTCCTGTGGATGTATTATAGTTTGCGGATAAATTTCTTCTAGTTGAGATAACTTATTTTTCCACCACTGATTGACTTCTGTTAATAGAAAGACATCTGGATTTTGTCGCAATAGCAAATTTAGCAATAGCTCCGTATCTTTATTACTCATTCGAACATTGCAAGTTACCATGCGTAAGCGACAACTACTTTTTGTAGTGTTTTGGATTTCTTTTTTATGAAATGGTGTGAATGGGAATATAACGTATAGGTGGTAACACATTGCTGATAAGAGAAGGACTGTAAGCGCAATCTGTATGTCTTCATTGTAGTCGAACGTGAATACTCCGACACCCAATAACA
>CAKZUM010000450.1 GCA_937921525.1 uncultured Saprospiraceae bacterium | reverse complement strand
GGTAGAATATTTTCTACCACAGATCCTAAAGAAAAATGGGATGGAAGATTTAATAATAAGGAACTAAATCCCGGGGTTTTGTTGTATAGAGTAAGATATTTATGTGGAGACGAAGAAAAAATAGACATGGGCAGTCTTACGCTACTTCGATAAATTATTTTAAATTCTTTAAAACTGCCCAAAACAACTAGGTTTTATAGGTGACATTAGTAGATATTTCAGTCTCAACTAAAAACACGCCCTTAAAAATTAATACCCTATAAATAACGTTCAATAAAATATCGTTTATGAAAACTCAATCTATCTTTTTTGTTTGCATGTTAGCTGTCTCGTTCTTACTCACTCAATGTCATTCCCATGAAACGGAAACGACTAAAGAGGTAGGCACTGCGGCAGTCAAAGCCATTTCAGACAAAGCGATGGAGGCAAAAGAAGCAGGTGCAGCAGCGGCTACTGCCATATCAGATAAAGCGATGGAGGCGAAAGAAGCAGGCACAGCAGCAGCTACTGCTATGGCAGATAAAGCGATGGAAGCAAAAGAAACTGTACAGAAAAATGTAGCACCCACAGCAGAGTCCATCAAAGAAAAAGTAAAAGAAGGGACGGCTACATTGGCAGCGACAAAGTCTGATGTTGAAAAAAAGGTAGTTGCAGTAAAGGAAAAAGCAGCAACGGCCGTGAAAGAAGTTAGTAAAGAAGCGACCAAACCTGTTGCAAAAAAAGCGGCTACCAAACCTAAGAAAAAGGGTAAATCCGCTATAAAATTTGAAGCGTTATCTTACGGATTTGGAAAAATAAAGCAGGGAGAAATTGTCAAACATGATTTTAAGTTTAAAAATGTCGGTAATGCACCCCTTGTTATAAAAAAAGTAGATGTCAGTTGCGGCTGTACATTTCCGAGTTATCCATTTATTCCAATTGAGCCCGGAAAAGAGGGAACAATTGGTATAACCTATGATAGCAAAAATAAAGCAGGCCGCCAAAAACCAGTAATTACGGTGGTCACAAATGGTAGTCCAAGAACACTTAAATTAAATCTGGAAGGTTATGTTGAATAGACTTTCTTTGACATATTTTAATACTACGAATTTTGAATAATTAGTATTTTACGTATTCCAATTAATTTAATAATCTCGTTAAATAAAACTGCATAAACACATAAAATTAATCCAGAATATATCCAAACGAAATTGAAGAAGTATCCGACAACTGTATCGCCACAAACACTAATTGAAGAAAGTAAAAAATACTTACAAACCTACCAATTAGACGAAGCTTTATCTATTATCAATCGCTCCTTATTACAAAGTCAACTGGGAGAAGGATCAGACCTTTCTTTAAATGGTCAAATCGTTTGGTGCAAAATCCTATTGACCAAAGGTCGTTTTTCTGGGGATGAAGCTTCCTCCAAATTAGCCTTAAATAAATTAGAGGATTGTCAACAATTATTCACTGCCTCTAATAAAAGTGCTACCCTGCCACTTCCTTTAATGGGTTTATTGTCTAAAGCGCATTATCAATTAAACGATACGACAAAAGCAAAACAATTAGCCCAACAATTGTTATTGTTTAGTAAAACCACGCAGTACACAATTGGAAAGATTGAGGCCTATAATCTCTTGGGACAAATCAGCTTATTGGAGCAACTCCCTTCAAAGGCATTGGGATATACACGAAAAGCGCAAGAGTTGTTGATTAAAGATGCGCAGATAGTTGATCCTCCCGTTTTAGCAGCAAATTATGAGTTGCTATGCGATATTTTTCTATACCAAAAAGAATATAAACAAGCAGCTATATATGCTCGGAAGTTATTACAACTATCTCAAGAGAATGTCCTGCTAAAAGAAGGGCATATAAAAGCATACATTACCTTAGGTGTTTGTGCCATTTTTCAAAAAAATCATACGATTGCCCTTTCCTCTTTATTACAAGCAAAGGAATTGGCAATAGCTATTGGACAAAAGCAATTAATTGTTATTTGTCTGCTTCATACAGCCATTTTGTATAGAAAAGTTCGCTATACTGAAGGGGCATTAGATTGTTTAAATGCTATTACTAACAAGTATGAGGGAATCATTAGAAACAAGGCTACGCAATTACTATTTCAAAATACATTAGGTCAGACTCTTTATGATGCTCATCTGTTGGAGGATGCTAAAAAGCATTTTGAAATAGTGCAACAATTGGCTAATCCTATACTCGATCAACAAGCAAATATTATCGCATTAGTACATCTCAGTGCTATTCAAACTGCTAAAAAAGAATTCAAAAAAGCACTATTCTTAGCTAAGAAAGCAAATGATCAAATTGAAGATTCAAGGGAAGAACTTACAGGACGAGCATTTAACTTAATCAATTTAGGCAATATCCATTATCAGCTAGGAAAGTTTAGCGAGGCGATTAAATTGACCAGTAGAGGCATTGCTACGGCAAAAAGGCAGCAAGAAGAACACAATGAAATTAGAGGCTACCATATCATGTCTTTAATTTTTCAAAAGCAAAAGAATTATAAAAACGCCTTACTTTACCAGATGATATACGCTAAGTTCTTTGAAGATTTTTTCCAAAGAAATGAAAGACAAGCGCTTAGTAATTTTGAAGCGGCATTTAATATTCAGGCATTGAAACGAAAATATAAATAAGATATACAGCTTTTAGAGTAGAGAACAGAGAAGCGAGAGCAGAGACACATTTCGTATAAAAAGCAATTTAGACCCGTCTGTAAATTTATCATTTCCAATTTTCTCCGTTAGAGCTTGTCTAAAATTTGTACGAACTGATTAACAATAGCTTAGGGTTTTGAGGAAGCATTAAAATTGTTGCCTAGCGAGCTAGGTGACTATTTTAATGCAAACTCAAGTTCCTAAGATATTGGTTATCAGGAAGTAGAAATTTAGACAAGCTCTTAGGTAGTAACATGAAAAAAGGCCTAGTAACATTGCTACTAGGCCTTTTATTATCAATTTACTGATTTAATTACTACACCTCTTTATAATAGTTAATTACAGAAGAATAAGTGCTGTTCTCTTCTAACTCAGGTACATACTTAAATAATAAATCATGTTTTTCGTAATCTTCCAATAAAGCATTCGCTAATATATCCACCGCTTCCTTGTCCTTCCCTACTTTATATAGGCAGGCAACTCTACAGTAAGATAACTCCTCACCAACAGCATGTCGCTCTCCATCATCTAACACATCTAGAGCTTCTTCATAATAGCCGACATTAAACAAAAAGGAGGCAAATTGAACCCAGATGGTTGTCTGTTCTGGTGCCAATACCGCAGCTTTGTCAAAACATTGATAGGCACTATCGTATTTTTCTAGCTTATAGTAGACAGAACCAAGTGCCGCATAATATTCTTCTCTCCTATTATCTAAACCAATCGCTTGTTTGAAGTAAGGAATAGCACTCGACCACTTTTCTTGCGCATACATACACTCCCCCAAACTAAAGTACACTTCATCATTATAGGGATCTAATTCTATTGCCTTTTTAAATAGCTCAACAGCCGTATTTATATTTCCTTGATATTGGTAACACAATCCAATATGATATAACAAATCTCCATCAGGCATAATATGTTCCAATGCTTCTTCGTAACATTCTAAGGCTGCCGCATAGTCTTTGTTATCTAATAAAATTGCGCCACGCTCCTTATAAGCCCACTTGAAGGTTTTATCAATAATATAAGCATATTCAAAAGCCTCAATCGCTTCCGCTCTATCCCCTAAAATTGACTTGGCAAGACCTAGATGAAACCAAGCCAAATGCGAATAGGGATCTTGATCTATCAAATAATTGAATAGCTCAACACTTTCCTCATACTTATCACTAAATTCTACACATAGTCGAATCCTGCTGAAAACATCTTCGTGTCTAGGATTTAGCAATAAAGCCTCTTTCCAAACCTCAAACATAGACTCGTAATCTTGCTGATGCTCATACAATAAGCCTTCGCAATAATAAGTATCTGATAATTCTTGTTTGCTAGAGACGGGAAGAAATGTTCTAATCTCATTAATGACCTCAAATGCTTCTTCAAAAGCTCCCTTCCAACCATACAATTGAGATTTGAGTAACTTAATACCTAATGTCTGTGGGGAAAGAGATTCTGCTTTTTGAATGGCAGCTAAAGCATCTTGCAAAAAAAGTGGATTATGGCTGTACAACGATAATAACTCTGCTTTTTTAAAATATAAGCCTGCAGAATAATTATGTTGGGCCAATGCGGTCTCCACTGCTGATAAAGCTGATTCGATTTTCTTAGTACTTTGGTAGTAATTAACGATATCCAAAAATACCGCTTCCTCGTAAAATACTACCGCTTCTTTTTGTGACATGTCCTCATACTTCAAAATTAGCTCAATCAGGGTTTGTTGTTTATTATAGTTCTGTCTTTTCATAGAAGTAGTTGCTTGTTATTTCTTTGATAAAGATACAGCAAAACCGTTCATTAATTCCACTACTTTTTGAAAATTTTTTTATGATATTAGTATTTTTAATTTTTATTAATTTCAACAATTTTGACTCAAAGAATTAAAATTCAACATATTACAAATATAATTAACAACAATTTTTTGTTTAAAAAATATTTATTTTTTTTAAACAGAATAGCTATTTTGTGAGATTGAACAGCATTTCAAATTTGGTATATTCATTAAAAATAATATCAAAATGAAATTCTTTAAAAACTACTAATACAATACTTCATATATTCATTTTGTGACATTTATTTGATCGTATATATGATATATCTAAACATGAAACTAGACCGAAATCTATAATTTAGCCCCCATACTACTCTCCTAATCTATCGCTATGTGCCTACACATGGTTAGATTATGCAAATACCTAACAGAAGTTTTCCTACAATCACTATTAATAAATGTTGAAAATGGTTATTTTTGGTAGTAATCTTGGTATCCCCAATACCAAGTCTTACACATGACGTTCTAAAACTACACAAAACATAATTTTAACTATGAGATCTAATTGGACTATTAGAATAATAACGATTATATTATTTGGCTTGTTTACCTACTTTTTTTACAATGCCTATAAGCATTATCAAACAGTGAACAACCAACAACCTGATCGCCCATCCGTAAGTCAAACCCTCAATGAAATTGGAAATGGAAAGGATGCGACTCTAGAAGCAGAGGACGCCTATGATGAGGATGAAAACTATGATTTATCAGCCGATAACGCTATCTCCACCATCAAAGATGGGGTTAGTTCTACTGGAACAGCGGTGGCTGGGGGTGCAGCAGCAGCAGGTGCGGCACTTAAAAATGGTATGGATAAAACAGGTAGTGTGATCGTTGGAAGTGGGGAGGCTATCAAGGAAGGCGTAAGTAATACAGGTGCAGCTATTAAAGAGGGAGGAGCAGCCTTGAAGGAAAAAGCTAGCAAATATATCCCAACGGACCCATCCATTAATGATTTGGTTGCTCTAAAAGAAGCAGAGGCACAAGAAATGGAAGAATCAGAATCTAGAAATAATGCTGATAGTCAAAATAATGTTACTACTTATAACAGTAATGCCGCTGGAGATTATCTAGTAGTAGCAGGTACTTTCCGACAAATGATTAATGCAGAACAAGAATTAGCTAAATTAAAAAATAAGGGATATGATAATGCTTCTATCGCCAAGTTTAATAATTCCGCTTATGCTTCTTTAATTGTTGATCGATTTAATACATCGGCCGAAGCCAAACAGTATGTCAAAAGTTTAAAAAGTAAAGGGATGGATGCTTATGTGCATAAAAAGCGATAGGACTGCACCATACATACCTGATATAGCCCATTTTGGATTCATAAAAAAAGGGGTTGACGTATATATTACGTCAACCCCTTTTTTTCTGGACTGTAGCAAAAACTATTCCTCCTCTAAACTGATAACAAAACCATTCACGCCTTTCTTCTTCGCATGCCTTTGATAACTTTTAGCGGTTTCCGCATCAGGGAAAGGGCCTAATATCACTTTGAAATTAGGTGATTTCACACCTGGTTCGATATTCAATAATATATTTTTAAACCATTTTCCTTGTAGCGTTGCTACTTGTTTTAAGGCGTTGGAATAACTAGATAGAGAAGCTACTTGGACGCCGTATGCCGCATTTATAGGTTTTGTCAGCTCGATCTTATATAAACCGTACTGATTATAATCTTTAGCTGTTACTAGTTCATACGCATCTGGGTCTTCTACAGTTGCTTTCTTAGCAGGAACGTATGTTGTTTTTGGCTTGGCTGGCTTTGTCTTACCTTTAGATTTAAACACCTCTGCCTCCTTTACTGGCGGTTTAGGTGTAGCTTTAGGTTTTGCTGGCGGTACCTTCACTTTTGGTCTTGCTACTGGCGGAGAAGTTTTAGGGTCTGTCGTTGTAGTTCTCTTCGTAGTTGTTTTTTCTGGCACCTTGGCTTTAGCTACTACCGCCTTACCTTTTCCGAGTACATCTAACTTTATATTAGCCGTTCCATCTTTTTTAATTCCCAATACTTCTGCTGCTTTTCCAGAGAGATCTAAAACTCGCCCTTTGACATAAGGCCCTCTATCATTGATTGTTACATCGACTGTTTTTTTAGTATCAAGTCTAGTGACACGTATTTTTGTCCCCATAGGTAAACTCTTATGGGCAGCCGTCAGCAGATTTTTATCATATCGTTGTCCACTAGTCGTTTCCCCTCCATGATATTCATCTCCATAATAAGAGGCAATACCATACTCAGATTCTTGAGCGTAAGCCGTTGTTAAACAAAAGCATAGTAATAAGACGAAAACGTTTTTTTGCAATATTATTCTCATAGCCAATTTTTATAGGAATTCTAGACAAGATTATCCAGACAATTGATATTAATTTTACCACAAATTTGTAAATTAAATAGTTTTGTAAAGTTAGCCCAAGCAAAGCTAGGGTTGTATTTTACCACATAGGTACATAGGTCACATAGTAGGACGTATGCTATGTGACCTATGTACCTATGTGGTAAAATTGTCACCTACTTTTGTGGTTTAGATAAACTTGTCGAATTCTAGTTCAAAATTACCAAATAGTCTAGTAAAACACAATTAGAACGTTTTATCATATGTCTTTTAGTATGAGGGAGTTAAAAGAATAAATTGTAGTCATTTTTTAGATTCTAGCCTTTTTACATATTTAAATGACATTGAAGCAACATAAGTAGCTCAATACAATCCTTAAAATCGAACTTTACCCTCCGTTTTTTTGTAATTTTGCAAAAAAGATAGCAGGATGTTAAAATCCTAGTGGGAGGGAGATATAATATAGAATAGATAAAGAAGGAAAGGAAAATAGAGGCATATTTCTTTTAAAAACTATCGGAATTGTTTCTGATTTTAAATGAAATACGTCTCTATTCTCTGCTCTCGCTTCTCTATTCTAAAACTTTAAGCATGAGCAAATTAGGAAAGGTTTTAGTAGCTATGAGTGGTGGTATTGACAGTACAGTTACTGCTATGATGCTACATGAACAAGGATATGAAGTAGTTGGAATAACTATGAAAACTTGGGATTATGCCAATTCGGGCGGCAATAAGAAAGAGACTGGTTGCTGTAGTCTTGATTCTATTAACGATGCTCGACAGGTGGCCGTTAACATGGGTTTCCATCACTTTATCGTAGATATTAGAGAGGAATTTGGAGATTATGTGATCGACAATTTTGTTGATGAGTACATGGCGGGTCGCACCCCTAACCCTTGTGTACTTTGCAATACACACATCAAGTGGAGTGCATTGCTCAAACGAGCAGATGCGCTGGATTGCGAATTTATAGCTACAGGTCATTATGCAACTATTGCTGAACATCAAGGACGTAAATTTGTTAAGAAAGCAAAAGATACGCATAAAGATCAATCGTATGTGCTATGGGGCTTATCTCAAGAATGCTTGAATAGAAGTAAATTTCCTTTGGGCCCCTATACAAAGCCTGAAGTGAGAAAAATGGCTTTCGATTGGGGCTATGCCGATTTATCAAAAAAGGCAGAAAGCTATGAAATCTGCTTCGTTCCAGATAATGATTACCGAGGTTTCCTAAAGCGAAGAGTGGATGGTCTAGAAGAACGAGTGAATGGCGGTGCTTTTGTGAATACGGCTGGAGAAGAAATTGGAAAACATCAAGGCTACCCATTTTATACGATTGGCCAACGAAGAAATTTAGGTATGGCTTTTGGCAAACCTATGTATGTTACAGAAATTAAGCCTGAAACAAATACCGTAGTGCTAGGTGACGTAGCAGATTTATTGCGTAATGGAATGACGGTCAGAGGTGTCAATTCTATGAAATATGAAACACTTCCTGATGGTTTGGAAGTGACTACACAGGTACGGTATAATGATAGAGGTACCTTGAGTGTTTTAAAAAGTACTGGAAGTCCATCAGAAATAGGTGTGGAGTTTTATGCGAATGTTTCTGGGATTGCCCCCGGACAATCCGCTGTGTTTTTTGAAGGTGATGATGTGGTAGGTGGTGGCTTAATTCAAGGAAGTGCTATTAGATAAAAAGAAGTTTTTTAAAATCAATCAATTATGAAAATAATAAAAAATAAATTTCCTTATCTATCTAAACTATTAACCTTAGGTTGCTTAATTGCTTTCTTACAAGTAGCTAGTGTTCAGCCAACACAGGCACAATGTCCAATGTGTAAAATGACCGCAGAAAGTAACCTGAAAGGTGGTGGTTCTGCTGGAAAAGGATTGAATAGTGGCATTCTGTACATGCTATTAACGCCCTATCTATTGATAGGTGTAGTAGGTTTTGTATGGTATAAAAATAG
>CAKZUM010000449.1 GCA_937921525.1 uncultured Saprospiraceae bacterium | reverse complement strand
GGACGTCGCTTTTCTCGAGGCGGTGGACGGGACGCCAGAGGCGGTGGACGAGATTCTAGACGTGGTCGTGACTCTAGGGATGGACGAGACTCCAGAGATGGAGGTAGACGATCTAGTAGCTATAATCGAAATAGGTATTAGTCACTGCTAAGTATATATAAGTAACGACGAAATAATAAGTTGGTCATCTGGACGAGCAGATTTTGTTCTCAGTTTCTCTTAAAAAATCCTTGCATAGCCTAGCTACGGAAGTATTTTTTAAGAGAAAATGAGGGCAAAAGATTCCGTCCTAGATGTTCAAATTATTATTTTATCGTTACTAAGCTTTACTTTTGCGTTTTTTTTCGTCTATATGATAGCGGAAACAAGCATTCAAAGGAAAAAGCCCTTAGAATTCGTCAATAGCCCCAATATTTTGGTAGTAAAATAAGTTCTATTATAAACTTCTATGCCTCCACTATGGTTAAATGAGAAATAATTTCTATTGACAATCCATAAAAATTATAAATCAAAGTTAAATGAATTTAAAATCTTTTGTATTTTTTTTAACAGTAATGTGTACTAGTTCGCTATCTGCACAAGATTCAGCTCCAGATAATTGGTTTAATCTCGATGCTGGGGAAGCAGGTGTTCAAGGCGTAAGTTCTGATAAGCTGTACAATAGTTTGCTTAAAAACAAAAAGGGCGAAACAGTTATTGTGGCTATTATCGATTCTGGTGTAGATGCAGAACATGAAGATCTGAAAGACATTATGTGGGTCAATCCGGGAGAAATTGCTGGGAATGGTATTGACGATGATAAGAATGGATATGTAGATGATATTCATGGTTGGAACTTTATTGGTGGTAAAAACGGAAATATCGATAAGGATAATTTAGAAATAACTAGATTATACAGAAAATACCACAAGCAGTTTAAAGATGCCACTCCTGCTAATTTGTCCGCTACTGACAAAGTGTTGTATGCGAAATATAAGAAAATGGAAAAAACAGTTGAGGAAGCCCGTCAAGGTGCTTCTGAACAGTTAGCGCAGATGGAAAGCACCAAGCTTATTATTATGGAAGCTTTGGATGAAGTAGCTAAAGTACTAGATGGAAAAGCACCTAATGCGGAAAATATAAATGCCATCGCTCCAAGTGATAATCGGAGTTTGACAGTTGGTAAAAATATTATCCAAGATTTACTATCTCAAGGTGAGAAGTTTGCTTCAGTAGATGCAATGAAGGAAATGTATACAGCTGAAATCAAAGGTGCCTTAGATTATTACGATACGCAAGCAAACTATCAATATAATCCAGACTTTGATCCTAGGCAAAGTATCGTTGGAGATAACTACTCAGATCAAACCGAGAAGTCTTATGGAAACAATGACGTAGAGGGGCCAGATGCCTTTCATGGTACTCATGTGGCAGGTATTGTAGCTGCTGTAAGAGGGAATGAAATCGGTATGAATGGCGTAGCCAATAATGTACAAATCATGTCTGTACGAGCAGTACCTGACGGAGACGAGCGAGATAAAGATGTGGCCAATGCCATTCGATATGCAGTAGATAATGGCGCATCTATTATTAATATGAGTTTCGGTAAAGGGTATTCTTGGAATAAGAAAATAGTGGATGATGCTGTGCGCTATGCAGAAAAGAAAGATGTACTACTTGTTCATGCTGCTGGGAACTCTCACGAAAACACAGATATATCAGATAACTTTCCAAATGATAAATTTGAAAAGAAAAAGTTTTTTGGTAAAAAAGAAGCAAGAAACTGGATTGAAGTAGGGGCCCTTTCATGGAAAGGCGGCGAAAATGCAGCTGCAAGTTTTTCTAATTATGGAAAAAAGAATGTTGATTTATTTGCACCAGGAACGGCTATTTATTCTACTACGCCTGACAACAATTACGGTGATGCACAAGGTACCAGTATGGCATCTCCTGTAGTGGCTGGTGTAGCTGCTATTCTTCGTTCTTATTACCCAAAATTATCGGCTAGGCAAGTGAAGTCTATTTTGATGGAGTCCGTTGTACCAATGACTCAAAAAGTAGTTAAGCCCGGTGATGCAGATACCAAAATTCCGTTTAATCAATTATGTGTTACTGGTGGGGTAGTGAATGCTTTGAAAGCAGCAGAGAAAGCAGCAAAGACAAAAGGAAAAAGAAAGGCTAAACTAGCAGCGAAGCAAGCAGCTATGACGAAGGGAAGAATGAATAAAAAATCACAAAACAAAGCATAGCTTAAAGCCTGTTGTTAGACAAACTCTTAGCAGACTTCCCAAGTTTTAAAAACTTGGTAAGTCTTGGTTAAACAACTTCATTATTAAAACGATTTTTGTTTGCCCGAGAACTATTTAAAAAACCTCTATTCAGTTATAATGAATAGAGGTTTTTCAATTTATAGCAATTAGTAACGACAATACAATAACTTCCGTAGTAAAATACATTGAACAAATCCTTTAGTTATTTTTTATATTCATAAATACCGTTCTCTACCGTACACTTTTAGTTTTTTGGGTAAATACTATAAAAAAAATATAGGATCGTCGAGGTTTGTAACCTCGATGCTATATGATAATCATACTGCATCGAGGTTACAAACCATACCCGTCAGGCTATCATAAAAAGCGCTTGTTAATCAGGTCATTAACGACGAATTATTGGTGGCAGACATTTTAAAAATGGCTGACACTTTTTCGTAGACCTCAAGTATCAGCCACTTTCTAAGTGTCTGCTACTAAGAGTCCGTCTCTTAACCTGACGGCTATGGTTACAAACCTCGACGATCATCTCCTAGAACATTTTATTTCCTAAAACTCGAAAGGTATACACTTAATATCTTGCGAAGGCAAATATCTAATAATTGTGAAGATTGTCTGTCAGAAATATGTCTTCTTCTTTAAGAAAAAGTAAGGTGTAGAAATCTAAAGCTACACCAAAATTGTATTCATCCTTCATTAGTATCATTGTATTTTCTTCAAAAAAACCACCTGCCCTATCTCCAAAGCTTTCTCCAACAATAAATCTAAGTCTGCATTTTTAGTCCGATGATTCACAATACAAACCCGAATACAGTATTTCCCATTCAATATGGTAGAACTAGGACTAGCGATTCCATTTTCTTGTAATTGTAACAATATCTCTTCGTTTAAATCATTTAATTGCTCTTCTGTTAGACGCTTATCAACGAATCTAAAACAAACAATACTCATGGATACAGGAGCTACCAACTCTAAAGAAGGAGTCTGCTCAACCTTCTTGCCCAAATACTCTGCTTGGCGGTTATTTTGTGCGATAAGTTGAGCATATTTATCTCGTCCATGTTCTTTTAAAGACATCCATACTTTTAATGCTTTGAATCCTCTCGATAATTCAAACCCATAATTATTGATGGAATCTAGGCCACCAGCTAAACCTCGTTCCGTTTGTAATAAGTAATTAGGCGTAATGGCAAATGATGCCCGATGAGCGGCTGCATCTTTTATCAATGTGCAGCCTACTTCATATGGAATGAATAGCCACTTATGTAGATCAAATGCCACACTATCT